>LFEN01000008.1 GCA_001510075.1 Alphaproteobacteria bacterium casp-alpha2 | reverse complement strand
CCCGCCGATGCTGCGGCGTTGCAACGCCCGAAGAGCGGCGGGGTTGAGCGCGCCTGCCGGGTGACTGCCGGCGCTAAAACCCCGGTAGCGGTCCCCACCCAGGTGATTGAGCAGAGCCTCGGCGATAATGCTGCGACAGGAATTGCCGGTGCACAGGAACAAAACATTTTTACGGCTATTGTGCATGGCGGCATGTATAGCTGAATTTTTGATACTTAAAAGTTACATTTCGGTGACAAAGCGGCGAAGTTGGGTAACGATGAACGATGGCTGACCATGTTCTTAAACTGGCTTGTTGTGAGTATGACCGCACTAGGGCGTTGCTGGACGGGCGTGTCGGCATCGACGGCTGGCAGGTGGAAACGACGAGCCGGCCGACGGCGGAGCTTTTTCCCCTGGCCGTCGGCACCGCCCCCTATGACATCACCGAAATGTCGTTGTCCAGTTACCTGATGCAGGTATCCAGGGGGCAAGGCGCCTATGTGGCGGTGCCGATATTCGTTTCCAGGGCATTTCGCCACGGCGATATTTATGTTCGAACGGCCAGCGGTATCCGCGAGCCGAAAAACCTGGAAGGGTGCCTTTTGGGCGTGCCTGAATACCAGATGACTCTGGCGCTTTGGGTGCGCGGCATACTGCAAGACGAATACGGCGTCGATATCCGCTCCATCCACTATCGCACCGGCGGCGTCAACATAACCGGTCGCAAGGAACGCCTGCCCCTCGATTTGCCCGAAGATCTGGATGTGAAACCCATCGCGGAAGGGGAAACGTTGAACGATTGGCTGGCGGCGGGGAAACTGGACGCCGTCATGGCGCCGGAACCGCCGGCGTGTTTCACAAGCGACGGCATTCGCCGTCTGTTCGAGGATCCGCAATCCGTCGAACGGGACTACTTCGCCCGCACCAGCCTTTTCCCGATCATGCATGTGATCGGAATCCGAAAATCCCTTCTCACCGAGCACCCTGGTTTAGACAGAGCGGTTGTTGACGCGTTTGGCGAAGCCATGGCGCTTTCAGGGGCCGAACCTGTCCGGCCCGATGGTGTGGCGGAAAATTGCCGGGAACTGGAAGCCATGATCCGCTACGCCCATGAACAGAATCTGACGGCGAGAAAACTCGGCATTGAAGAGCTTTTTGCCCCCGAAACGCTCAAATGAGGGAAAAATTGATCAACTCAATGCCGTCTGTGCGGCCCATCACGGGCCTTTTCCGGGGTTTGAGGGTAAATTCCTTCGTTGCAGGGCTTTCACCGGGGAAGCCAAATCACATATATTATAGGGAATGTTAACCCGTTTTTCAGATCATCCCTGAATGTCGAAAAGGAAAAAGAGCTAATACAATGAGTGGCCCGAAACAACCAGCCAAGCCCCCCGTCGATATCGACAACGGCGGCCCGGCGACGGGAACTGCGGTCAAGTCCCGGACCAAGACCAAGAAACCGGCCATGTACAAGGTGCTGATGCTGAACGACGACTACACGCCGATGGAATTCGTCGTTCACGTGCTTGAGCGGTTTTTCCAAAAATCTGTCGACGAGGCATCGCGTATCATGATGCATGTTCATCAACGGGGCCTCGGTGTTTGTGGGGTGTTTACCTACGAAGTGGCGGAAACCAAGGTCGGTCAAGTCATGGACCTGGCCCGTCAGCACCAGCACCCCTTGCAGTGTACGATCGAAAAAGACGATGACGGCGAATAAGTCCCAGGCGGACCAACCCAGGAACGGAGAATAAAAAAATGCTGTCGCGCAATCTGGAACAAACACTTCACCGGGCCTTGGCGCTGGCCACCGAGCGTAATCACGAATACGCAACGCTGGAACACCTTTTGCTGTCGCTGACGGAGGACCAGGACGCCGTCTCCGTACTCCGCGCCTGTGGGGTCGATCAGGAACAACTGATCCGTGATTTGACGGACTTCATCGAAAACGAGCTGACCGACATTGGCCGCTCGAGGGGGGCGGAACCCCAGCCGACGGCCGGTTTCCAGCGCGTCGTCCAGCGCGCCGTCATCCACGTGCAATCATCGGGCCGCGAAGAAGTTACCGGCGCCAATGTGTTGGTGGCGTTGTTCTCGGAACGGGAATCCCATGCCGTCTACTTCCTGCAACTGCACGACATGACGCGGCTCGACGCGGTCAACTATATTTCCCATGGCATTGCCAAGGTCGGCGGCGAATCCCGGCCGCAAACGGTTTCCGGCACCGATGAGGACGCTGACGGGGACAAGGTCGTCGCCAAAGGAGAAGAGGCGCTCGAAGCCTATTGCGTCAATCTCAACCGCAAGGCCGAGGAAGGCCGCATTGATCCGTTGATCGGGCGCGTCGAAGAAATTGATCGGACGATCCAGATCCTGTGTCGCCGCAACAAGAATAACCCGCTTTACGTCGGCGAGTCCGGCGTCGGCAAGACGGCGCTGGCCGAAGGGCTGGCCAAGCGCATCATCGACGGCGACGTCCCGGAAGTGCTGAACGGGGCCGTCATTTATGCCCTCGATATGGGCGCCTTGCTGGCGGGAACCCGCTACCGCGGCGATTTCGAGGAACGCCTGAAAAGCGTCATGCAGGAACTGGAAAACATGGAAGATTCCATCCTGTTCATTGACGAAATCCATACCGTCATCGGCGCCGGGGCCACTTCCGGCGGCTCCATGGATGCGTCCAACATCCTCAAACCGTCATTGGCCAACGGCGGTCTTCGCTGCATGGGATCGACGACCTACAAGGAATACCGCACCTACTTCGAAAAAGACCGGGCCCTGGCCCGGCGTTTCCAGAAGATCGATGTGTACGAGCCCAGTGTCGAGGAAACGGTGAAAATCCTGCATGGCTTGAAACCCTATTTTGAAAAACATCATATGGTTCGCTATACGGCCGAGGCGTTGCGTACGGCTGTTGAACTGGCGGCGCGCTACATCAACGACCGCAAGCTGCCCGACAAAGCGATCGATGTCATCGACGAGGTCGGCGCGTCGCGCATGCTGCTGCCAAAAAATAAACGCCGCAAGACCATCACCGTCAAGGATGTCGAGGGCATCGTCGCCAAGATCGCCCGCATTCCGCCGAAAAGCGTTTCCACGGATGATCGCAAGGCGCTGAAAACATTGAAACGCGACCTCAAGACCATGGTCTTCGGCCAGGACAAGGCCTTGGATGCGTTGTCCAGTGCCATCAAATTGTCGCGGGCCGGGCTGCGCGATCCTGAAAAGCCGATCGGGTCTTACCTGTTCTGCGGGCCGACCGGTGTCGGCAAGACGGAAGTTGCCCGCCAACTGGCGCTAACCCTGGGTGTCGAACTGGTGCGCTTTGATATGTCCGAATACATGGAACGCCATTCCGTGTCGCGCCTGATCGGGGCGCCGCCGGGCTATGTCGGGTTTGATCAGGGCGGTCTGTTGACCGATGCCATCGACCATCAGCCCCATTCCGTGTTGCTGCTCGACGAAATCGAGAAGGCGCACCCGGACCTGTTCAATATTTTGTTGCAGGTCATGGATCACGGCAAGCTGACGGACCACAACGGCAAGAGCATCGATTTCCGTAACGTCGTGTTGATTATGACGACCAACGCAGGCGCCGCGGAAATGGCCAAGGCGGCGATCGGTTTCGAGCGCGAAGAACGCATCGGCGACGACATGGAAGCCATCGAGAAAATGTTTACGCCGGAATTCCGCAACCGGCTGGATGCTATCATTCCGTTTGCTGCCTTGCCGGCGGATGTCGTCGCCCAGGTGGTCGACAAGTTCGTTCTGGAACTGGAATTGCAGCTTGAAGACCGCAACGTCGTCATCGAATTGACCGACGAGGCCCGCGAATGGCTGGCCAAAAAAGGCTATGACGCGAAATTCGGCGCCAGGCCGCTGTCGCGCGTCATCCAGGAAAATATCAAAAAGGCGCTGGCCGAGGAATTGCTGTTCGGCAAGCTGGCCAAGGGCGGGGTCGTCGTCGTCAAGGTCAAGGATAACAAGCTCGACTTCTCCTATCCCAAGGTCAAAGGGACGAAGCTTCCCGCCAAACGCCGCAAGGGCAAGGTGCCGGCGCTCATCGAACGATGACGCCATGCTAGGCGATTTCCTGGCCGGCGTTCGTGTGCTCGATGTCAGCCAGTTCCTGCCCGGGCCTTTCGCCACCCAGATGCTCGCCGACATGGGCGCCGATGTGCTCAAGGTGGAACCGCCCGCCGGCGACCCGCAACGCCGCATCAACCCGCTAACCGGTCAGCCGGGCCGGCAAGACAAGCGCGGGCCTTTTTATGATGCTGTCAATGCGGGCAAGACGGTGGTTAAAATCGACCTCAAATCGGATGCCGGCAAGCAGGCTTTTGAAGACCTGCTCAGGGCGGCTGACGTGTTATTGGAATCTTATCGTCCGGGTGTCCTGGACAGGCTGGGGTTCGGGCGCGATCATCTTGAGGCGCTCAATTCGGGGCTGATCCATTGCGCGCTGTCGGGGTATGGCCAGACCGGCCCCAACAGGTCGCGATCCGGCCACGACATCAATTACGTCGCTTCCACCGGCGCCATGAGCGCATCGGGGATTGCACAACGGCCGGTCATCGGATGGCCGCCGGCAGCCGATTACGCCAGCGCCCTGCAGGCCGCCTTGACGGTGTCCGGCGCGTTGCTGGCCCGAACCCGGACAGGCAAGGGCGCGTACCTGGATGTCAGTTTGTCGGAATCCATGCTCGCCTGGCAGGCGCTCGGCATGACGGGGGCGTCTTCGGGCGGCGGAAAAGCGCCCGAGCGCGCGGCCAATCTGCTCAACGGTGGGGCTGCCAGTTATCAGGTCTATGAGACCGGAGACGGGCGTTTTGTCACCCTTGGTGCCATAGAGGCCCATTTCTGGGCCAATTTCTGCCAAGCCGTCGGCCGCGATGATTGGCTATCGCGACAACATGAAACGTTGCCGCAAAACGCGCTGATCGGCGAGGTGGCGGCTTTGTTCGCGACAAAACCACTGGCCCATTGGGAGCAATTGTTGGCTGAGGTCGATTGCTGTTATTACGCCGTTCTCGATTATGCCGAGGCGGCGGCGGACCCGCATGTCGTGGCGCGTGGCCTGATGACCGGCGGTGAGCATGACGGCGAAACCTGGACCGGGGTTTTGTTCCCAGCCTATGTTGACGGGAACTCGCCGCAAGCCCGGACCGCTGTCAACGAGGTTGATGTGGAAACGGCGCTATCCAGATGGCGGGATTAGAAATTCACTTGGGGCAGTTGATTTCAGCGAGCAGCCCGACTCCGGTGGCGCCCTTTGGCTGTATCGGCAGAATGGATTTTGGACCGACTTTGTAGGCTTGGCGCTTTCCTTTGCCCGATTTGTTCTGCCGTTCGATCAACACCGCCTTGCAGACCTGGCAGGAGTTAACCAGTGCAACCTGTCCGGTCTTTCCATTTTCAAGGGCGACGCATTTTTTGTCTTTTCTGTTCAGGGGCTTTTCATCGGCAAGATTGGGGGCCGCCCCTTTCTCGCCTTTGCACGGTATGACGGAGGTAATCCGTGAGCGCCCCGGACCCCGGAACGGCACTTGTATGGAAGATTTAGGCTGCAGGTTGAAAGACCGCGCCACCGGCGCCGGGATGCCCGGTCGCTTGCGGGTAATATTGACGATGACGCAGGTAGAACACGCATTGATGATGACTTCGCGCCCGCCGGTGGGCGCCAACCGGGCGCATTGGCTGCTGACTTTTCCAAGGGCGGCATCGGGGGCGAACAGAAGAAATGCCGCCAGCCCTGGAATGACAATGCTTAGACGTTTCACCACGTTACCCCGTATCCCTTTTGAACGGGTGCTATTTTGCCTTTAATTGGTTAACGGAGAGTGACTCGCTAATCGGGTCGGCGGAAGGGGGAACTTTCCATCAACATCCGCATTTCGTGATCGATAACGCGGCCCTCGTCCTCGACGAAGCGCTTTACCGCCGCCCGCAAGCCCGGATCGGCGATCCAGTGGGCTGAATAGGTGAGGCGCGGAAGGTAGCCGCGTTGCACCTTGTGCGGCCCCTGGGCCCCGGCCTCGACCCATTTCAGGCCGTGCTCGATGGCGTAATCGATGGCGCGGTAATAGCAGGCCTCGAAATGCAGGAACTTGTAATCTTCCTCACAGCCCCAGTTGCGGCCATACAGCGTGTCGGTTCCCCTGAGGTTAAGCGCCCCGGCGACCGGACGGCCCGCATCTTCGACGACCACTAAAACGACATGATCGCCCATCCGTTTGCTCATCAGAGAGAAGAATTCCCGGGTCAGGTAGCTCGACCCCCATTTTTTATCCGACGTGTCCTGGTAAAAACGGAAAAACGCGTCCCAGTGGGTTTCGGTGATTTCGTCGCCGCAAAGGGTGCGGATATCAAGCCCGTGCCCGATGGCGGCGGCGCGTTCTTTTTTGATCGCTTTGCGCTTGCGGGAATTCAGCTCGGCCAAAAAGTCATCGAAGGTCTCGTAGCCCCGGTTCTGCCAGTGGTATTGCTGCCCGGTTCGTTGCAGCAGGCCGGTTTCCCCCAGCCGATGCCATTCCGCCTTGGTCGGAAAGGTGATGTGAAGCGACGAGACCTGAAGGCGCTCGGCGAATTTCACCATGCCCTGGGCGAGAACGTCGGTGAGCTCGTCGCGCATGGCGTCGGGCAGGTCCTGGCGCACCAAAAACCGCCGCCCCGTTGCCGGCGTGAACGGAATGGCCGATATCAGTTTCGGGTAATAATGCCCGCCGGCGCGCTCATAAGCCTCGGCCCAGCCCCAGTCGAAGACATATTCGCCGTAAGAATTGTTCTTCAAATAAAGCGGCGCACAGGCCAACAGCTGGCCGCCCTCGTCGCGGACCACCAAATGCCGGGGCAGCCAGCCGGCGTCCGCCCCGACGGAGCCGGAATCTTCCAGCGCCGACAAAAACCCGTGCCGGCAGAAAGGATTGTCCGGCCCGGCGCAAGCATTCCAGGCGTCCGCCGCCACCTCGTCGATGGCGGAAATTACATGGACCGTCGTCGGTTCGCGTCCGTCAGGCATGGTCTAGATGTGATGCTTTTGGGGGCGCTGGCAAGGGGGGAGTGGGGTAAGGGAGGTTAGGCCTCAAACCAGCTCAAACACCCCATCCACCTCAACAGCGATGCCTAAGGGCAACGACACCGAGCCGACGGCAAACCGCGCGTGTTTGCCGTGCTCGCCGAAGACTTCGGCCATTAAGTCGGAAGCGCCGTTGATGACCTTGGGGTGATCGGTGAAATCAGCCGTCGCGTTGACGAAGCCGCCCAGCTTGATGACGCGTTTGATGTTGTCGATATCACCGCCGGCGGCGTGTATGGCCTGGGCGATGAGGTTGAGGCCGCAAAGGCGGGCCGCCTGATAGCCTTCATCGACGCTTAAATCATCGCCGACGCGGCCGATAAAGCGGCGCTCGCCGTTCCAGATGGTTACTTGACCCGAAATAAACACCTGCTTGCCGGAGACGACATAGGGAATGTAGTTCGCTGCCGGGGCTGACGGTTCCGGCAGTTCAATGCCGAGCGCGCCTAAGCGGGCGGAGTGTGTGTCAGCCATATCAATTCAGTCCTTAAATACGGAAGGAGTCGCCCTCTTTGGGCGCGATGCATTTGGTTTTAGACTTTCTGGCGCGCAGCATTTTCGACGCCGTTTCATATTTTTTGTCGATGTCGTCGTCCTTCTGGTCCGGGTCGTGGTGAAACAGGTAGAGGTTCTTGACCTTGGCCATATCGGCCAGGTTGACCACCTTGCTGATGCACGAATGGCCCCAGCCTTCCTTGGTGGCGTATTCATCGTCCGTGTAGGTGCAATCCGTGATCAGGGCGTCCGTGCCTTGGATAAACTCGGCCAGGCGTTTTTCGTAATGGGGGTTATAGGACGGGCTGGTTTCGACATACATTTCGTTGTCGGTGATGTAACAGACAGAGCGCCCGTTGTAATTGACCCGGTAGCCCAGACACTTTCCCGGATGACTCAGCAGCTTGGTCTCTACTTCGATTTCATCAACGGTGATTTTTTCTTCCTCAAGGTCGCGGAAATAGACCCTGGCGGCGAATTGGGAGAAGGTGATGGGGAAATAGACGCCTTCCATTTGCGCCGACACCATCTCGCGCATGGTCTTGTCGCCCTGATTGGCGCCGAGAACCTCGAACTCGTTTCCTTGCATGTACAGCGGCCCGAAAAAGGGAAAGGCGTTGATATGGTCCCAATGCGGATGGGAAATGAATATCTTACCCTGGATCCCTTTCCTTTGCTGGGACAACAGCCAGTCACCCAGATTCTTGATGCCGCTGCCGCCATCGAAGATGAAGAACTGCTCGCGCGGGAATTCCAACGTCACGCAAGATGTGTTGCCGCCGTATTTGAGGCGGTCTTTTCCGGATACGGGCAAGGTCCCGCGCACGCCCCAAAACCGCATGTCGATATGATCGTCCAGGATACGGTTAATTTTGTCGGAAAAGGTTTCCCGATTGATCGGTTTGCGGATGTATCCGTGGGCGCCGAATTCAAAGGATCGTTTCTGGTCGAATTCATAAGCCTTGGCGGAAACGATAATATATTTGGATTTTTTGAGGGCTTTATGGCCTCGGACTTGTTTGCATAACTGAAAGCCATCAACCCCCGGCATCATGATGTCGCCGAGGACAACATCCGGTTTTTTCTTGGCGATGTCGTCAATAATCCCGATGCTTTTGGTGCTGGTGGTCACGGAAAACCCCGCATCCTTCAACAGCACCGCCATGGCCTCGACGGCAAAGGGATCATCATCGACGATATAACAACTTGGTTTCTTTTTCTTTGCCATATCCGGAGTCACCCATGGGAGTGAAAAAAACTACCCACCAATGACTTGGTGGGTTGAAAGAACAGTTACCACTTTAAACTGCAAGCGCCCAAGTTCCAACCTCTCGCACACAATTGAATACAATAAAATGCATGCCACCATCTGTCGATAAAAGAATGAGGCATCTTAACGGGGAACTGTATGGACTAAACGGGAAAAGCCGGGAGTCTTTTTCAGAAGGCAAAAAGAGTGGGGCGCACACCAGGGAGAGCCCCCGGCGCACGCCCCAAGTTTCCCAGGGAGGATTCGGTATGAAAATTACACATCTATGAACACCCGCTCGTCGCGCCGCAGGTGTTGCACTTCATGCAGGTGCCGTTACGCACGAGGGTAAAATTCCCGCATTCGCCGCAGGAATCGCCTTCGTATCCTCGCATTTTCGCTTCGCGGACATTGTCCATGCGTTGATCCGTGCGGGCCATGACAGAACTGGAAGCACCCAGCGCCAGCGCCTGCTCGGCGACGGAAACCTGCTGTGCGCCGACGGTCGAACCGGCGCCGTCGTTGGCCTGAGCCAGTGGTGCCTCTTGCTCCTGTGGGACCATGGCGACGGCAGCGTTGCCATGGTCCTTGGCCCCCTTGATGACGAGGAAGTTGCCGCGCACATAGCCCTGGCTGGCGACGCTGCGGACGGCTTGCATGGCGGTATCGGCGGTGGCGAGATAGCTTTCGCCTTCGCCGGCGCCGATGCTGTCCGGTTCCAGGTCGCCGGGCTCTACATGGGCCAGATCGTTACGGCCCAGGTAGCTGACGGCCAACTCGCGGAAGATGTAATCCAGGATCGACGTCGCCATCTTGATGGTATCGTTGCCGGTAACAGGGCCGGCGGGCTCGAACCGGGTGAAGGTGAACGATTCGACGTATTCTTCCAGCGGCACGCCATATTGCAGGCCGATGGAAATGGCGATGGCGAAATTGTTCATCAGCGAGCGGAAGGCAGCGCCTTCTTTGTGCATATCGACAAAGATCTCCGAAAGCCGCCCGTTTTCGTATTCGCCGGTCCTGAGATAGACCTTGTGGCCACCGACGACGGCCTTCTGGGTATAGCCCTTGCGGCGGTTGGGCGGGCGATTTCGTTCGGCGGCGATAACCCGCTCGATGATCCGTTCGGCGACAACCTCGGCGCGCACCGCAGCCGGGGCCTGACCCAGATCGACGGCATCTTCATCCAGATCGACATCGTCAAGCAGCGATCCCTGCAAAGGTTGCGACAGCTTCGATCCGTCCCGGTAAAGGGCATTCGCCTTCAGGCCCAAGCGCCAGGATGTCATGTAGGCTTCCTTGCATTCCTCGACGGTGGCGTTGTTGGGCATATTGATGGTCTTGGAGATAGCGCCCGAGATAAATGGCTGGCTGGCGGCCATCATGCGGATGTGGCTATCAACAGAAAGGTAGCGTTTGCCGATGCGCCCGCAGGCGTTGGCACAGTCAAACACGGGCAAGTGTTCGTCTTTGAGGAGTGGCGCCCCTTCCATGGTCATCGCACCGCAGACGTAATTGTTGGCCTGCTCAATGTCATCCTTGGCGAAGCCCAGCACGTCCAGCATGTCGAACGATGGATCGTTCATGGCCTCAGCGTCCAAACCCAGCGTCTGGGTGCAGAATTCCTCGCCCAACGTCCACTTGTTGAAGACAAAGCGGATATCGAAGGCCTCGACCAGGGATTGTTCTACTTTGGCGATGGTGTCTTCGGTGAAGCCCAGCTCGCGAAGCGCTTCATGGTTGATGCCAGGCGCATCCATCAAGGTGCCGTGCCCGACGGCGTAGGAAATGATGTCTTCGATCTGGTCTTCGTTGTAGCCCATGCCGGACAAGGCCTTGGGCACCATGCGGTTGATGATCTTGAAATACCCGCCGCCGGCCAGTTTTTTGAACTTGACCAGCGCGAAATCCGGCTCAATCCCGGTGGTGTCGCAATCCATGACAAGGCCGATGGTGCCCGTGGGGGCGACGACCGAAACTTGTGCATTGCGATAACCGTGTTTTTCGCCTTGTTCCAGTGCCCGGTCCCAAATTTCGACCGCAGCCCTGGCCAGCGCCTGGTCGGGGTTATCGGTCGCCACCAATGGCACCGGTTTGACCGACAGGTCTTCATAGCCGGTCTCCGAGCCGTGGGCGGCGCGGCGGTGATTGCGGATGACTTTCAACATGGCTTCCCGGTTACCGCTGAAATGTGGAAAAGCGCCCATTTCGGCGGCCATTTCGGCCGACGTTTCATAGGCCTGACCTGTCATTAACGCGGAAACCGAGCCGCAAATGGCGCGCCCTTTGTCCGAATCATAGGGAATGCCGGATGCCATCAGGTAGCCGCCGATATTGGCGAAGCCAAGACCCAGGGTGCGGAATTCGTAGCTCAATTCGGCGATCTTGGCCGACGGGAATTGCGCCATCATTACGGAAATTTCCAGCGTAATGGTCCACAACCTGACAGCGTGGCGGAAGGCTTCGACATCAAAGCTATCGTCCTCGTTGGCGAAGGCCAACAGATTCAGAGACGCCAAGTTGCAGGCCGTGTCGTCCAGGAACATGTATTCCGAACAGGGGTTGGATGCGTTGATGCGACCATTTTCGGGGCAGGTGTGCCATTCGTTGATAGTGGTGTCGAATTGCAGACCGGGATCGGCGGAGGCCCAGGCGGCATAGCCGATTTCTTCCCAAAGGTCTTTGGCCCGGACTTTTTTGGCGATTTCGCCGTCGGTACGGCGGATCAGGTTCCACTCGCCGTCGTTCAGGACTTTCTCCAGAAAATCGTTGCTGACACGGACGGTGTTGTTGGAATTCTGACCCGATACGGTGAGATAGGCTTCTGAATCCCAGTCGGTGTTGTATTCGGGGAACTCCATTTCCGTGTAGCCTTGGCGGGCGAACTGTATAACCCGTTGCACATAATTTTCCGGGATCATCGCTTCGCGGCTGTCGAGGATGGCTTTCTTGAGGGCGGTGTTTTTCTTCGGATCGAAACGATCTTCTTCCTCGGCATCGCCTTGACCTTCCTGGCAGGCGGCCATAACTTCACCAAGGCATTTCCCGGTTAATTTAGAACCTGCGACAAGGGCCGCAACCTTTTGTTCTTCCTGAACTTTCCAGGATATGAACTGTTCAACATCGGGGTGGTCAATATCGATGACGACCATCTTGGCGGCGCGCCGGGTGGTGCCGCCGGACTTGATGGCGCCGGCGGCGCGGTCGCCGATCTTGAGGAAGCTCATCAGCCCCGACGATTTACCGCCGCCGGACAGGCTTTCGTTTGCAGAACGAAGGGCCGAAAAATTAGTCCCGGTGCCGGAACCGTATTTGAATAACCGCGCCTCGCGGACCCAAAGGTCCATGATGCCGCCTTCGTTGACCAGATTGTCGTCGATGCTCTGGATAAAGCAGGCGTGGGGCTGAGGACGCTCATAGGCGGAACGCGACTGAACCAGCCGCCCGGATTTGTAATCGACATAAGAATGTCCCTGCGCCGGTCCGTCGATGCCGTAGGCCCAGTAAAGCCCGGTGTTGAACCACTGTGGAGAATTGGGGGCGCCGATCTGGGCCGCCAGGATGTAGCGCATTTCATCGTGATAGGTGCGGGCGTCTTCCTCGGAATCAAAATAACCGCCTTTCCAGCCCCAATAGGTCCAGGTGCCGGCCATGCGGTCGAACACCTGGCGGGCATCGGTTTCGCCGCTCATGCGTTCTTGGGCGGGAAGGTCATCGAGGGCTTCCTTGTCGGGGACGCTTCGCCATAACCAGCTGGGAACGTCGTTTTCCTCGAATTTCTTCAAGAGCTTGGGAATACCCGCCTTGCGGAAATATTTCTGCGCCAGAACATCGCCGGCGACCGCCGACCAGGAGGCGGGGACAGCCATATCCTCAAGTTGAAAAACGATAGAGCCATCCGGGTTCTTTATTTCGCTGGATGCGCTACGGAATTCAATATTCGCGTATGGAGATTCGTTTGATTTTGTAAAAAGCCGCGTGATTCGCATTATTCCCCCAACAATTTAGGCCACGGGTTGTGACGTTTATTAGACCTTACGGCCCCCCGTTGCGACCATGACGGCTTGGATTCCGTCTTTAGCACTTGATCTAGGAAAGTATCTAGATTTTGTGTCTGCCCAGGTGCAACAATACAAAATGTATCCCAACATTTTGATGGCCGCAACAGAAAATTACCAGATATCGTGGTTATTATAAAATAAAAACACTTTATATAGTATTAATGGCAGGGTCGGTGGATCGTCCTGCGACTCGTTGGTTACTCTCGCTCGAATCGATGCCGTGGGCGGGCGCGTTTCAAGCCCAGGGGAGGGGAGAAAGTTTTTCCTGGCCAGGTCATGACTTGGAGGTGCTGATGCAACTCGGTCCGACTGGACGAACAGGCGGACAGGTGGCATATTTGCCCGACCCAAATTGCCCGTCGTAATCGGCGGTCGTTAAGCAGGTTTCAAATGCATATTTTCAATATCGGCACAGTGATTTACACTTGGATGAACGGCGTGATTGTCGGTACCGATGAGTTCGGCAATCGCTATTACCGGGCCCGGAAAGACACCTTGTATGGCCGTGAAAGGCGCTGGGTGCTCTACAAAGGAATGAACGAAGCATCAAGGGTACCGCCGGTTTGGCATGCCTGGCTGCATCATCTGACCGGCGAGCCGCTTTCCCAGGAGGCGGCCGAATCGAAATCCTGGCAAAAGGAACACCTAGCCAATCCGACCGGCACGACCCAGGCCTATCGGCCCCGGGGGCATGCTTACAGGGGCGGGAAACGCGCCGCTGCCACCGGTGATTACGAACCCTGGATCCCGAAATAATGAACAATGAAACAAAGGATATCGCTATAGGCGCCCTGGCCTTTGGCTGTCTCGCCCTGGCCTTTGCCTATGTCTACTCAGGCAGCACGTGGAAAGAGTCGGCCGGCGCCGACAGCATTTTTGTTTCCGGCAAGTTCAACCGCGTTGACGGGCTGATCGAAGGAGACGACGTCCGTCTCGGCGGTATCAAAATCGGTTCGATCCATTCCATGAAGCTGGACCCGCAGTACCGGGCCGAGGTGACGATGAAAATCAACAATGACGTCAAGTTGCCGACCGATACCTCTGCCGCCATTCATACGGACGGCTTGTTCGGAACCAAGTTCATGGTTCTGGAGCCGGGCGGGGAAGAGGTTTTTTTAAAAGGCGGCGGCAAGATTAACTATACTCAGGATTCCGTCGTGGTCAGTGATCTTCTGGATTTGATTATTGCCGAGGGCCGCACGGCAATGAAGAAGCTTCAGCAATTGGATCAGAAATAAAAAACGACGTAGGGAAAAGGAAGGGAAGCGCGATGAGCAGAAACGCAGTTGAAACCGTCTTGGGCGGCGTTGTCTTGATTGTGGCGGGAAGCTTTGCTTTTTTCGCTTTTTCCGCTGCCGAAGTCAGGGCCGTTGAGGGCTATGAGGTTAAAGCCTCTTTTTACAAGATCGGCGGCCTGTCCAAGGGTAGCGACGTGCGCATCAGCGGCATCAAGGTGGGAACGGTGCGCAAACAATGGCTCGATCCCACGACCTATGACGCCAATGTCTCGATGTCGATTGCGGCGGATATCAAGCTGCCGGCCGATTCCGTCGCCACCATCGCCAGCGAGGGGATTCTCGGCGGCAAGTATGTACGAATTGAGCCGGGACGTACCAAGAAATACGTCTCGCCGGGCGGTTCGCTCGGCAAGACCAAGGATTTCCGTTCGCTGGAAGACCAGGTCGGCGAAATCATCTTCCTAGCCACCGGTGGATCAAAAAAAGGTGCCAAGTAGCCGCCTCATCCGGATTGCCTTTTTAACCCTGTTCGTGGTTGCGTTGGCGGGGACAGCGGTGGCGGAATCTTATGAAATCGCCGTATTGCAGGGCATGGACAAGGTGACGGCCCGGGTATCGACCATCGAGGCCCCGGTCGGAACGGTGGTCAAGTTCGGTGCCCTGGAGATCATCGCCCGCACTTGCGACAAGCGCCCGCCCGAGGAAACCCCCGAAAGCGTGGCCTTTCTCGACATATGGGAAGTGCATGAAGGACAAGCTGCTATCAGCATGTTCCGGGGCTGGATGTTCGCCTCAAGCCCGGCGCTGTCGTCCATGGAACATGCGGTCTATGACGTCTGGGTGCTGGACTGCAAAAAAAGCCCCTCCAGCGCGCCCGCGAGTTCCGAAGAAGGGGCGGTGCCCCCGGCATCCAAAGGAAAGACTCCCTGAATCTGCAAGGCCGCGTCGAGTTGTTCCAGGTAAATGCGTGCCGGGATTTCGGTGGCCCCGAACTGGCGCAGATGGTCGGTGATGAACTGCACGTCCAGGAGCGTAAAGCCGCCCATTTTGAGCCTTGCCACCAGGTGCACCAGGGCCACTTTCGAGGCGTCCGTGACCCTGGAAAACATGCTTTCCCCGAAGAACGCGCCGCCCAGCGCAACCCCGTAGAGGCCGCCGACCAGCGTATTGTCAGCCCAGGTTTCGATGCTGTGGGCGTAGCCCATGTCAAAGAGACCGATAACCGCCTTGCGGATTCCTAAGTTGATCCAGGTTTCCCGGCGATCCGTGTTTGTCTCGGCGCATAAATCGAGGACGTCAATGAAGGCCGTATCGGTGCGGACGTCGAACGTATCGCTACGAACGGTCTTTTTCAGGCGTCTGGGGATGTGAAAAGCGTCCATGGGCAGGACGCCACGGGCCTGCGGGTCGACCCAGAAAATACCGGGGTCATCGCGGCTTTCGGACATCGGGAAAATACCGGCCGAATAGGCGCGCAGCAAAAGTTCCGGCGTTAGTTCCTGGGCGCTTTGATCCCGTCGGCTCATGAAAGGCGCTATCCTTTCTGTTTATCCCGGCTTTGTTTTTTTACCCTCTACGAATCGTTCAAGCCAGTGAATGTCATAATCCCCGTTGACGAAATCCGGCTCGTCAATCAGCCGTTGGTGCAGCGGAATGATGGTGTCCAGGCCGTCGATGACGTATTCGCCAAGCGCGCGTTTGAGGCGCATCAGGCATTCGTTGCGGGTTGGCGCGTGGACGATCAGCTTGGCGATCATGCTGTCGTAATGGGGCGGAACGGCGTAGCCCGAATACAGTCCAGAATCGACGCGGATGCCGAGCCCGCCCGGCGCATGGTAATCCCCGATCCGTCCCGGCGACGGGAGAAAAGTATCGGGGTTTTCCGCGGTGATCCGGCATTCGATGGAGTGGCCGGAAAACGTGATATCCGATTGTTCGTAGCCCAGTGGCGCGCCGGCGGCGATGCGGATCATTTCGCGCACCAGATCGAGGCCACAGACCATTTCCGTCACCGGGTGTTCGACCTGAAGGCGGGTGTTCATCTCGATGAAGAAAAAGTTGCCATCTTCATAGAGGAATTCCGCCGTGCCGACGCTGCGGTATCCGAGTTTTTTGACCGCCGTGACCACCGTCTCACCGATTGCCTGGCGCTCGGCTTCGTTCAGGGCCGGGGACGGCGATTCTTCGAGCAGTTTCTGGTGGCGGCGCTGGATCGAGCAATCGCGCTCGCCCAGATGAACGACATTGCCGAAATTATCGGCAAGAACCTGGACCTCGATGTGGCGGGGCCGGGCCAGATATTTCTCCATGTAAACTTCGTCATAGCCAAAAGCAGCCTTAGCCTCGGCACGGGCCAGATCGAAAGCTTCCTTGATGCCGGCGTCGCTCTCGACCACTTTCATGCCACGCCCGCCGCCGCCGGCGGTGGCTTTGATCAGGACCGGATAGCCGATTTCGTCGGCCGCAGCGCGCGCCTGTTCGGCATCTTTCAGGGAACCATCGGAACCGGGAACGACGGGAATTCCGACGTCGCTGACGGCTTTTTTGGCGGCGATTTTATCTCCCATCAGGCGAATATGGTCTGGTGACGGCCCGATGAAGGTGAACTTGTGTTCCTCGACCATTTCCGCGAAGTCGGCGTTTTCCGACAGGAAGCCGTAACCCGGATGAATGGCGTCAACGCCGGCGATGGTGGCGGCGCTGAGGATGGCCGACGTGCTCAGGTAGCTATCCTTGGCCGCCGGCGGGCCGATGCAGACGGCCTCATCGGCCAGACGCACATGCATGGCGTCGTTATCAGCAGTGGAATGGACGGCGACGGCCTTTATGCCCATTTCCCGGCACGCCCGGAGAATTCGGAGCGCTATTTCGCCGCGGTTGGCAATCAGGACCTTGTCGAACATGGATTTTGGGGTTCCCGGAAAGGTTATTCTAGGATCAGCAAAGGTTCACCAAATTCTACCGGCGATCCGTTTGAAATCAGGATTTCCGTCACCCGGCCCGACTTTGTCGCGGTGATCGGGTTGAAAACCTTCATGGCCTCGATCAGCAAAAGCGTCTGGCCTTCCTTGACCTCGTCGCCGGCCTTGATGAAAGGCGGCGCTTCCGGGTCGGGGCCGGTGAAAACAACGCCGACCATGGGTGACGTAACGGCGTTGGTGAGATCAATGGCGGCCGGGTCATCATCGTCAGAGGCTGGGGCAGGGGCGGGACCAGGGCTGGCAGGTAGGTGGGGCGAGGCGGCAACCATTTCCACCCCGCCCTTGACCCTGATGTGCCAGCCATCGCGGCCATATTCGATTTCCGTCAGGCCGGTTTCATCCAGAAGGTTTTTCAACTGGCGGATAAGATCTTCGTCGATTTGATTTTTCGGGGGTTTGCTCATGAAGTTTCTTTTAGGCCTCCAGAATTGTGCCGAGCCGTTTTGCCAATGCTTCCAGCGCCAGTTCATAGCCGATGCCGCCAAAGCCGCAGATCATACCTTCCGCCGCCTTGGAAACATAGGAATGTTGGCGGAATTCATCACGCTGGTGGATATTCGAAAGATGCACCTCGACGACAGGAATATCCGTTGCCAACAAGGCATCCAGCAGGGCCACGGACGTGTGCGTATAGGCGCCTGCGTTGACGATCAGGGCCTGAACGGAGCGGGACGCTTCCTGAACCCAGTCGACCAATTCACCCTCGTTGTTGGTCTGGCGGAACTCGATGTTGAGGCCGAGGCCTTGGGCGCGCTTGCGACAGGCCGCCTCGATGCTTTCCAGCGTGTCGGTGCCATAGATCTCGGGCTCGCGGGTGCCGAGCAGATTGAGGTTGGGTCCGTTGAGGACCATTACGGTCGTCGCCATGGCTAGGCCTCTTCTTCTATGGAAGGCGTCTTATAGACTCTCGCCAAAGAAACTTCCAGTTTTCCCCTCGTTGCGTGGTTGAAAGGCCGGGGAGCCCGTCCCATACTTATGCTAGCAAAAAAACCAAGGCAACGGATGCATTTATGAATCTGACAATTAACGGCGAACAGCGCAATTTTGATGCTCCCATAACGCTAGAGCAGTTGCTGGGCGATATTGGCCTGGACCCCCGAAAAGTGGCGGTGGAGTGCAATCTTGAGATCGTCCCCAAATCCAGTTACGGCGGCCGCACGCTGGATGATGGGGATAAACTTGAAATCGTCCATTTCATCGGCGGCGGCGCGCCGGATGAAGCAAAAGGCACCATGTCGATGGATGATAAGGATACCTGGACGGTGGCCGGGCGGACGTTCACGTCACGCCTGATCATCGGTACCGGCAAGTACAAGGATTATGACCTCAACCGCCGCGCGGCGGAGGCGGCGGGTTCGGAAATCATCACCGTCGCCGTCAGGCGCGTCAATCTCACCGATCCGGATCAGCCGTTGCTGGTCGATTACCTGGACCCTGAAAAATACACCTACCTTCCCAACACAGCGGGCTGTTTTACATCCGATGACGCGCTTCGCACGCTTCGTCTGGCGCGGGAAGCCGGCGGCTGGGACCTGGTGAAACTGGAAATCCTGGGCGACGAGAAGACCCTGTATCCGATGATGCCGGAAACCCTGGAAGCCACGGAAATCCTGACAAAAGAAGGCTTCCAGGTGATGGTGTATTGCTCCGACGATCCGATCATGTGCAAGCGCCTGGAAGACGTCGGCGCCGTCGCCATCATGCCGCTCGGCGCGCCCATCGGGTCGGGCTTGGGTATCCAGAACCCGGTCAATATCCGCTTGATCAAGGAACAATCCAGCGTCCCGGTGATCGTCGATGCCGGTGTCGGCACGGCGTCGGACGCCACCATCGCCATGGAACTCGGCTGTGACGGGGTGTTGATGAACACCGCCATTGCCGGGGCCAAAGACCCGGTACGCATGGCGCGCGCCATGAAGGCGGCGGTTGAGGCCGGGCGCGATGCCTTTCTGGCCGGGCGAATGGCGAAAAAAATGTATGCCGATCCGTCTTCGCCGTTAGCGGGCCTGATCTAACTCCTTGCCGTTGCTTGGTTTTGTCACAACGTCGGGGTGGCTTAAAAAATGTTATGGACTAACTGGTCCAAAATATGTATAAAGACGTTGTTGGTGATTCGAGCCCGATAAATTAAACGAGAGTGATTCTAAATGGCGCGTCCGCGTGAGTTCGACAAAACAGTTGCCTTGGGCCAGGCCATGAATGTGTTCTGGTCAAGAGGCTATGAGGCGACGTCACTGTGCGACCTTCTTTGCGCCATGGAGCTTTCCAAAAGCAGCTTCTATGACACCTTCGGGTCCAAGCACCAGGTTTTCCTGGACACGATTGAGCATTACAAAAACACCGTTACGGCCCAGGTTTCCTGCATTGCAGGGCTCGATGCTCCGGCCCGAAAATTGATCGAGGGGATGTTCGAAAAGGCCGCCAGCCGGATGACCGAGAAGGGCGGGCAGCGGGGCTGTTATTTGAATAATTGCGCCGTCGATGTCTCCCTGCGCGACCCCGAGGCAGCGAAACTTATTCATAGCGGGATCGCGATTATGGAGAATACGTTTTTGTCGCTGGTCGAACGGGGGCAGCGCGAAGGCGATATTGCCGCCGACAAAAATGCCCTTTCGCTGGCCCGCTACCTGACCAGTTCTCTCAACGGTATTATGGTCATCGGCAAGTCCAATCCCGACCGGGATGTGCTTTCCGATATCGGCCGAACCGCCCTCACGGTTTTGGATTAACCTATTGATTTAAATATATTTTTTTGCCTAATTCAGGACCAATTGGTCCATAAGAAAATGCTAATTGGACCAAAAAGTCCGGAACGAAAAGGAAAGCACCATGACAGGGAAAGACAAGATGCTTTTAAAGCCTACGTACCTGGGGCCCTACACGCTGGCCAACCATATCGTCATGGCGCCTTTGACCCGGTGCCGGGCCGGGGCGGGGAATGTACCCCAGGCCATGAATGCCGATTATTACGCTGAGCGGGCGTCGGCGGGGCTGATCATCACCGAAGCCACCCAGGTGTCGCCGCAAGGCGTCGGCTATCCGATGACGCCGGGCATCCACACGCCCGAACAGGTCGAAGGATGGAAAAAAGTCACCAAGGCCGTGCACGACAAGGACGGTCGAATTTTTCTGCAGCTTTGGCACGTCGGGCGAATTTCCCATTCCTCCTTGCAGGAAGATGGTGGCCTGCCGGTTTCCGCTTCTGCGATCCGGCCCCGGGGCAACGCCACGACGGCCGCTGGCCCGAAGCCATTTGAAACGCCCAGGGCTTTGAAAACAAATGAAATTCCAGGCATCGTCGGGCAGTTCCGCCGGGCTGCGGAAAATGCCCTGATGGCCGGGTTTGACGGCGTCGAAATTCACGCCGCCAACGGCTATTTGCTGGACCAGTTCCTGCGTGACAACACCAATTTCCGCACCGATGGCTATGGCGGGTCGAGAAAAAACCGCATGCGGCTTCTGTCGGAAGTGACCGAAGCCGTGACGGACATCTGGGGCGGGGATCGCGTCGGGGTTCGCCTGTCGCCGGTGAATACTTTCAACGATATTTCCGATACCGACCCCGAGGCGACCTTCAGCTACGTCGCCTGGGAACTGAACCGCTTCAACCTGGCCTATTTGCATGTCGTCGAACATGACATGACCGGCGGTAAAGACAGCGCCGGATTCAATACACAGGCCATCCGCGACAATTTCGCCGGCCCCTACATCGCCAACGGTGGTTATGACCAGGCCCGGGCAGAGGCGGCGTTGGCATCGGGGGTGGCGGATTTGGTTTCCTTCGGCGTTCCCTTCATTGCCAACCCGGACCTGGCGGAACGGTTTGCTGCGGGTGCGCCCCTCAACGATGCCGACCGAGACACTTTCTATGGTGGCGATGAAAAAGGTTACACGGATTATCCGGTGCTTTCATCTCATGGCGCTAATTGCCTTGCCGAAGGTTGCCATAACTATTTATAGATAAAGGAAAAAATGATGAATAACTTCCCTCCGCACACGATCGATTCTGCACCTGAAGAAGCCAAAGAAGCCCTTCGGGCGACTGAAAAAAGGCTCGGTTTTGTACCCAACATGCTGTCCGTGCTGGCCGAAAGCCCGGTCGCACTGGAAGCCTATCAGGGTATCCAGGCGGTGTTCGGCAAAAGCAGCTTTTCGCCGGCGGAACAGATGTTCACCGCCCTGGTGGTCAGCATCACCAATGGCTGTACTTACTGCGTGCCGGTTTATTCCATGTTTGCCTTGAAATCCAAGGTGCCCGATGACGTCGTCAACGGCGCTCGCGACGGCGGGGCGATTGAAGATGCACGCTATCGGGCGCTTCGCGATTTTACGGTCTGCGTGGTCGATAAACGCGGCCACGTGACGGATGATGATATTTCGGCCTTCCTGAACGCCGGATTTACCAAGGCGCAGGTCTTGGAAGTCATCGTCGCCAGCGCCTTCAAGCTAATCAGTAACTACACCAACCATATTGCCGATATTCCCCTGGACGAGGCTTTTCAGCCGTATGCCTGGGATGGCGAAAAGGCGGCCTAGCCGCCCCGGTCCGTTGCCCGGGGGCGCTTTGGGGTTGTCCCCCCGACCGTCCCCGCCTGGTGCTCCCGGGTACGGATCTAATTCAAGAGAGTTGTTCTAGTCGCCCTTGGGCGGCACCGGCTTTAAAAAGGCCGGCATATGCTCGCCTAGGCCCTTGGTGGATTCGGGGGCTTTCTGGGCTTGTGTCTCCGGCTTCGTCTGTGGCTTTTCAACATTCGGCTTGGCCTGAGAAGGGGGCGGCGAAGACTGTTGCGGCTTTGGAGGCTTCCCACGGGGATTTTCAGAACGCGAGCGATCTCTGCCGCCGCGTCCGCGTTGGCGAGCACGGGGTTTATCGTCTGTGGCCGCCGGGGAAGGGGGGGCAGAAGGGGTAGAGGAAGCTGGGGTGGCCAATCCGGCCTTTGCCTGGCCATCCAACGTAACCACGGGGATCTTGTTGCCGATCAATTTCTCAATGGCGCTCAGATACTTGCCATCTTCCGGCGTCGCCAGCATGAAGGTGTGTCCCTTTTTTCCGGCGCGTCCCGTGCGGCCGATACGGTGGACGTAATCCTCGGCATGAATGGGCACGTCGAAATTAAAAACGTGGCTCATATCCGGAATGTCGAGCCCGCGCGCGGCAACATCGGAACAGACGAGCAGCTTGATGTCGCCGGTCTTGAATTTGCCCAGCGTCTCGGTCCGCACCGGTTGCGCCATGTCGCCGTGCAGCCGGAACGCTTCCAGCCCGTGACGGGTCAGCGACTTGTAAACCACGTCCACGTCGCGTTTGCGGTTGCAGAATATCAGCGCGTTGTTGGGCTTTTCCTTGCGGATTAACTGCCTGAGGATTTCACGCTTTTCCTTCTGTCCGCCGCCGGGGCGGTTGCCGTCGCCGTGTTTGACCATGACCATGGCCTGGGTGATGGTCTCCGCCGTTGTCGATGGCGGGTCGACGCTGATTTCCTTGGGGTTCATCAGGAATTTATCGGCGAGACGGCGGATTTCCGGCGGCATGGTGGCGGAAAAGAACAAGGTGTTTCTGATCGACGGCAGCATGCTGACGATCTTTTCGACATCGGGAATAAAGCCCATGTCCAGCATCCGGTCAGCTTCGTCAATGACCAGGATTTTAACGTCGTGCATCAACAGATGCCCGCGGTCGAACAGATCCAGCAACCGGCCCGGCGTCGCAATCAAAACATCGACGCCCTTGTCGATGGTTTTGATTTGCTGGTTCATGGTATGGCCGCCGATCAACAGCGCTTTGTTCAGCTTGTGGTATTTGCCATAGGTCTCGAAGCTTTCCGCGACCTGGGCGGCCAGTTCTCGTGTCGGTTCCAAAATCAGCGACCGCGGCATCCGGGCCTTGGCCTTTCCGGCCCCCAAAATTTCGATCATCGGCAGGGTAAAGCCCGCCGTCTTGCCGGTGCCGGTCTGGGCGCAGCCCAGCACATCACGGCCCATAAGAACCACGGGAATAGCCTGGGCCTGAATGGGGGTCGGTTCAGTGTAGCCCGCATCTGCGACCGCGCGCAGGACATCGTCACCTAGACCGAGGTCAGCGAAGTTCATGAATGCCGGTTCTGTTTGGGGGCGGGGAAAATTCCGGCCCGAATGTTTTTGTTCATTTTCAAGGTGGCGGGATTTTAGGCATTACACACCTTAAGTCAATGATTGCCCGCGCGCGCGCCTATTCCCAATCTCTTGGCTCGACTTGAGTGATCGGTTACGTTGCCGGTCATGACTGCCAGACCCCCCTTGATCCTTTTGCCGGGCCTGCTCTGCGACGCCTTGCTGTGGGCGCATCAGACGCAAACGCTTGCCGATATCGCCGACATCACCGTCGCGGATTTGACCCTTGATGACACCATCGAAGCCATGGCCGACAGGGTTCTGGCGGGCGCGCCCGAAACATTCTCCCTGGTCGGTCTTTCCATGGGTGGATACGTGGCCCAGGAAATCATCCGCAAAGCGCCCGGCCGGGTCGAACGCATAGGCCTATTGGATACCTCGGCCAGCCCCGACAGCCCGGAACAGAAAGAAACCCGCAAGGCCTTCTTGAAGCAACTGGAAGTAGGGGATTTCAGGGGGGTGACGACGAGGTTGCTGCCGCTGCTGATCCACGAAGACAAGTTTGATGATGAAGTGTTGGTGGATACCATCAAGGCATCGGCGGCCAACGTCGGCCAGGATGCCTATGTGCGCCAGCAGCACGCGATCATGGCCAGGCCGGATGCCCGCAAAAACCTGGAAAATATAGCCTGCCCGACGTTGGTGCTGTGCGGCGCCCAAGATGCCTTGACGCCGGTGGCGTTGCATGAGGAAATGGCTGAGAAGATTCCAAAGGCGTCACTGGTGGTGATCGAGGATTGCGGCCATCTGACGCCGCTGGAAAGGCCGCGCGCGGTTAGTGCGGTGATGCGATATTGGTTAAATACATAAAGGAAAAACTCCCCATGGCCGATAACACCCATCCTTTTAAGGGCGTCTGGCCGAGGATTGATTCCAGCGTCTTTCTGGCCCCGACAGCGACCGTTATCGGCGATGTCGAGATCGGCGCCGACACCAACATCTGGTTCGGGTGCCTGGTGCGCGGCGACATGAACGTCATCCGCATCGGCAAGCGGGTCAATATCCAGGACCTCACCGTCGTCCATGTCGACAGCCAGAAATACGGCACCTTCATCGGCGACGATGTAACCATCGGCCATTCGGCGGTCATTCATGCCTGCACCCTTGAAGACCGCTGCTTTGTCGGCATGCAGGCCTGTGTCATGGACGGCGCGGTGGTCGAAACCGGGGCCATGGTCGCCGCCGGAGCCCTGGTGCCGCCGGGCAAGACGGTCAAGGCTGGCCAATTGTGGGCCGGCACCCCGGCCAAGTATCTGCGTGATTGCGGCGATCAGGAAAATGAAATGATCGAGCGCGTGCCGCCGGAATACTGGGAGATGGCGCAGGAATATCTTAAAATCGGTATCGGCGTGGTGGACAATAAAAAATAAGGGGGCCGGGGAGCAATGAACGACAAAACAAAAGTCATCCGGGTATTGCTGGCCAAGGTCGGTCTTGACGGCCACGACCGGGGCGTCAAGGTCGTCGCCCGCTCGCTTCGCGACGCTGGCATGGATGTCGTCTATACCGGCCTTCACCGCACCCCCGCCGAGGTCGTCCAAGCGGCGATCCAGGAAGACGTCGATATTTTGGGCGTCAGTCTGCTGTCTGGCGCCCACATGGGCATCATCCCCGTCATCCTTAAATTATTGAAAGAAGCGGGGGCCGAGGACATCGCCGTCGTGGTCGGCGGGGTGATGCCCGACGAAGACGCCGTGGAGCTTAAAAAACTAGGCGTCGCCGAGATATTGTTTCAAGACACCCCGCCCGAAAAGATCGTCTCGACCCTGCGCCAGATCGCTGCCAGTCGCGGGGCCGGATAAACTGCGCCTGATGATGGAATCCTGGTCCTTCCCCCCCGATTACGACAGCGAATATTTTCCAGATCCGGATAGCCGCTATTGGTTTGCCGAGCGCGAAACCATGGACCCCGGCGCGCGCGAGGCGGCGATCATCGAGCGTATCCAGGACGTCATGCACTACGCCTACGCCCATGCGCCGTTTTACCGTAATAAATGGGACGAGGCCGGCGTCCATCCCGATGACATCAACAGCCTGGAAGATTTCGAGCGCGTGCCGGTGGTCAACAAGGCCGAGCTGCGCCAGTCACAAGAAGACAACCCGCCGTTCGGCAATTATCTGTGCGTGCCTGAAGACGACATCCACCACATTCATGGAACGTCCGGCACCACCGGCCGGCCGACGGCGTTTGCCATCGGGCGCGGGGACTGGCAGACCATCGCCAACAACCAGGCCCGGGTGATGTGGGGCATGGGGCTGCGTCCCGGCGACACCATTTTCATCGGTTCCGTATTCAGCCTCTATATGGGGTCGTGGGGGACGCTGATCGGGTCGGAGCGATTGCACGCCAAGACATTTCCTTTCGGCGCCGGGGCCACCGGTATGACGGCGCGTGCCGCGCTGTGGATGCAAATGACTAGACCCAAGGCATTCTACGGCACGCCATCCTACGCGCTTCACCTGGCCGAAACGGCCATTGCCGATGGTATCGAGCCGAAGGATTTCGGCCTCGAATTGCTGTTCTTTTCCGGCGAGCCCGGCGCTTCGATCCCCAGCGTCAAAAACCGCATTCAGGAACTGTACGCCGCCCAGGTCATCGACTGCGGCACCATGGCCGAGATGACGCCGTGGATGAACGCGGCGGGCAGCAAAGAGACTGACGGCATGCTGTTGTGGCAGGACATGGTCTATACCGAGGTCTGCGACCCGACATCATTGGCCCGCGTCGGCTGGGGCAAACAAGGCACGCCGGTCTATACCCATCTTGAGCGCACCTCGCAGCCGATGATCCGGCTGGTGTCGGGTGATTTGACCCATTGGACCGATGGGTCCGACAATCCGTGTGGGCGAACCTATCCGCGCCTGCCAGATGGCATTTACGGGCGCATCGATGACATGTTCACGATCAGGGGCGAGAACATCTATCCCAGCGCCATCGACGGGGTGTTGAACGAGATACCCGGTTATGGCGGCGAGCACCGCATTATCATTACCCGCGACGGCGCCATGGATGAATTGCTGGTGCGAATGGACGCCGAACAAGAAATTTGCGCCAGCGAAGATGACCGCGAAGGGCTCAGACAAAACGCCGAGAAAAAGCTGGGCGCTGTATTAGGCGTCCGCGCCAGGGTCGAAATCGTGTCGTCAGACACCATTCCGCGCACCGACTTCAAAGCAAGACGAGTAATAGACGACCGCGACTTGTTCAAATCGCTTAGTAGCGAAGCAGGCGAGCCATGAGCGCTCCGAAAAAAGATGATGCCAAGGCCCTGCTCAAGGGCGTCAAGAAACGTAACGTGCGCGCCATCGCCCGGATGATCTCGCTGGCCGAGGCGGCCAAGCCGGAGAGCCGGGACGTGCTGGCCGAAATTTACCGCCTCGCCGGTCGCGCCCATGTCATTGGCCTGACCGGCGTGCCGGGCAGCGGCAAATCGACGTTGGTTAAGGCGTTGGCCGACGCCATTCGGGTCAGTGGCCGCACCGTCGGTATCGTCGCCATCGACCCTTCGAGCCCGTTTTCCGGTGGCGCTATCCTGGGCGACCGTATTCGCATGACCGATTTGACCGGCGACGACGGCGTTTTCATTCGCTCCATGGCGACGCGGGGCGCCATGGGCGGCCTGGCGCGGGCCAGCCTGGAGGCGGTAGACGTTCTCGACGCGGCGGGCTTCGACATCATCCTGATCGAGACCGTCGGCGTCGGCCAGGACGAGGTCGATATCGTCCAGGCGGCGCACACCGTGGTCGTGGTATCGGCGCCGGGCCTCGGCGATGAAGTGCAGGCGATCAAGGCGGGCATATTGGAGATTGCCGACATCCACGTGGTCTCGAAATGCGACCGTTCCGACGCCAATGCCACCATCGCCGACATCCGCGGCATGCTGACGCTGGGGATCAGGATGCCGAAAGACCATGGGCTGGTTCACGGAAAAGAGGAATTTGAAGACAAACCCCCGGCGGCTGACGGCGAATGGCGGGTCGAGGTGGTGGCGACGAGCGCCGAAACCGGCGACGGCATCGGCGAATTGCTGGATACCCTCGACGCCCACGCCAAGCACCTGAACGACACCGGGGGTATGGAGCAACGCCGGCGGGATATTATCGAAATGCGGGTGATCAAGACCGCCGAGGACATTATCCGCCGGGATTTCAAAGCCAACCATGATAAACTGGCGGGGCTGATGAACGAATTGATGGCGCGAACCATAGACCCCCATCAGGCGGCGGCGACATTGTTGGCGACGTTTAAATACAAAGAGGGTAAATACAAAGACGGCTGCGAGGATTAAGCGATGGATAAGGAACAAAAATTCAAGGACTGGGAAGCAGGCGAACTGGCCGGCTTTATCGCCCGCCAACCGGAAAGCCGCGACGTTTACAAGACCGCGTCGGGCCTCGATCTGAAGCGCGTCTACACCAGCCTCGATAGCCCCGAGGCGTCGGAGGCCGACATCGGCCTGCCGGGGCAATATCCGTTCACCCGTGGGCCGTATCCGACCATGTACCGGGGCCGGCCCTGGACCATGCGCCAGATCGCCGGTTTCGGCACCGCCACCGATACCAACGAACGCTTCAAATATTTGCTCGACCAAGGCACCACCGGCTTGTCGGCGGATTTCGATATGCCGACGCTGATGGGCTACGATTCCGACCATCCGATGTCGCTGGGCGAGGTCGGTCGCGAGGGCGCAGCCATCGATACGCTGACCGATATGGAGGCCTTGTTCGACGGAATTGATCTGACCAAAATTTCCGTTTCCATGACCATCAACCCGACGGCGTGGATTCTAATGGCCATGTATATCGCCGTCGCCCAGAACCGGGGCTACGATTTAAACAAGCTTTCCGGCACCATCCAGAACGACATCCTCAAGGAATACACGGCGCAGAAGGAATGGATCTATCCGCCCCAGCCGTCGATGCGCATCGTCCGCGATACCATCGTTTACGGGGCGCAAAATATGGCGCGCTACAACGCCGTCAACATTTCCGGCTATCACATCTCCGAAGCCGGCGCGACGTCGCTGCAAGAAGCCGCCTTCACCATGTGCAACGCCATCGCCTATGTGGAAGAAGTCGTGAAGGCCGGCGTGGCGGTCGACGATTTTGCGCCCCGGCTGTCCTATTACTTCGTCAGCCAGTCTGATTTCTTCGAGGAAATCGCCAAGTTCCGTTCCGTGCGCCGCGTCTATGCGAAAATAATGAAAGAACGCTTCGACGCCAAGAAGCCGGAATCCATGCGGCTGCGTTTCCACTGCCAGACGGCGGCGGCGACGTTGACCAAGCCGCAGCATCAGGTCAATTTGATGCGCACGGCCTACCAGGCCCTGGCCGCGGTCATGGGCGGCGCGCAAAGCCTGCACACCAACGGTCTCGATGAAGCCTTCGCCATCCCCACCGAAGAGGCGATGCGCTTAGCACTCCGCACCCAACAAGTAATTGCCGACGAGACCAACATCACCTCGGTGATCGATCCCCTGGGCGGGTCCTATTACGTCGAGGCGCTGACCGACGCGTTCGAGAAAAGTATTTTCGAGATTATCGCCCAGGTCGACGAGATGGGCGGCACCATCAAGGCCATCGAGCAAGGCTGGTTCCAAAAACAGATATCCGACAGCGCCTATGACGAAGCGTTGAAAAAGGCGTCCGGTGAAAAGCCGGTCATCGGCGTCAACAAATATGTCGAGGACGGCCCCCAGCCGAAGGTCGAAATCCACCCCCATAACCCGGAGACCGAAGCCCGCCAGATCAAAGGGCTAAATAAAGTCCGGGCCGAACGCGACGATAAAAAGCTTACCGCATTGTTGGGCGAACTCAAGACCGTCGCCGAAGACGAAAGCCAGAACATCATGCCGATCACCATCGAGCTGGTGAAGGCGGGAGCAAGCATGGGCGACATCGTCGAGACGCTGCGCGAAATCTGGGGCACCTACCGCGAGACGCCGGTTATTTAGGCGGGCGTCGTTCTCGGGGCATCGGTAGGTCGTCCCCGTGTCGTCAGGATGTCGTCCGAATGTCGTCCGAATGTCGTCACAGAGTCATCAGGATGTCGTCATAAAGTCATCATTGAGTCATCATTTTTTGGCCCTGAAATACGCCTAACCAGTTGATTTAAAACAATCCATCGCCTGAAAACGGCTAAAAATGTCATCATTTGTCATCATCCCGGCTTTTCTCCCCCTTCGAGACGGACCT
>LFEN01000007.1 GCA_001510075.1 Alphaproteobacteria bacterium casp-alpha2 | reverse complement strand
GCGCTTGGCGCCGGCGGCGGGGTCGAGCGCGGCACCATCGAAATTGCCGAAGCCATCGTCGGTGCCGGTGGCCGGTCCCTGGTCGTATCATCGGGCGGGGCCAGTGCCCACGCCTTGAAACGGGTCGGCGCCGAACATATTGAGATGCCCGTTCATTCAAAGAATCCTTTTGTCATGTATGCCAACGTGCAGCGCTTGGCGACGCTCATGACCGATGAAGGGGTGGATGTTATTCATGCCCGTTCCCGGGCGCCGGCGTGGAGCGCGTACTTCGCCGCCAAACGCTCGGGCGTTCCGTTTATGACCACGTTTCATGGCACCTATTCCGCAGGTAACGCTCTGAAACGGAAATATAATTCCGTCATGACCTTAGGCGCGCGCGTTATCGCCATTTCGCGCTTTATCGGTGGCCATGTGCTTCAGAACTACGGCGTGCCTTCCGGAAAAATCCGCATCATCCACCGGGGCGTCGATCTCGACCGCTTCAACCCGGCCAAAGTGACGGCGGAAAGGGTAGCGGCGTTGGCCGGGAACTGGCGGCTTGGTGACGGCTTGCCGGTGGTCATGCTGCCGGGAAGGCTGACCCGGTGGAAAGGTCAGACCATGTTCATCGAGGCGATCGGCAAGCTGGAACGGCGTGATATTCGCTGCCTGCTGGTGGGCAGTGACCAAGGGCGCCGGGAATACCGCCAGGAACTGGAAAACCTGGTCAACAAGCACAATCTCGGTGAAATCGTCCGCATCGTTGATCATTGCGACGATATGCCCGCCGCCTACATGTTGATGGATGTGGTCGTATCCGCGTCTACCGACCCGGAAGCGTTCGGAAGGATTCTGGTTGAGGCCCAGGCGTTGGGGCGTCCCGTTGTCGCCAGCGACCACGGCGGTGCCCGGGAAACGGTGATTGTAGGCGAAACCGGGTGGCTGTTCCCGCCGGGGGACTCAGACGCGCTGGCCTCGGCGTTGAGACGGGTTTTGAATTTGGACCAGAGCACCCGGGCGGAATTGGCCGGCAAGGCGATCCGAAATGTCGTCGAAAATTTTTCCAAACAATCGATGTGCGAAAAGACCGTCGCCGTCTACCAGGAAGTCCTGCAAGATCAGAAAGCCTCACAAAAAAAGGCCGGTGGGTAGATGCCGGATATTGCGCCGCCCGGAATTCTCGTCATCAAGCTGGGGGCGTTGGGGGACTTTGTGCAGGCGTTTGGTGCTTTCGCCGCCATCCGCAAACATCACGACAAGCAAAAAATTACATTGCTGACGACGCCGCCTTTCGGGGAATTTGCCAAGGCGTCGGGCTATTTTGATACGGTCTGCACCGATGGCCGACCCGCAACATTGGACATCGCGGGCTGGTTGCGGCTCCGGCATTTTCTCCGGGGCGGCGGCTATGGCCGCGTCTATGACCTGCAAACATCGGGCCGTAGTTCTTTTTATTACCGCCTGTTTTGGCCGGGGCCTCGTCGGGAATGGTCGGGCATCGCCAAGGGCTGTTCGCACCCCCACGCCAACCCCGAACGCGACCGCATGCACACGGTTGAGCGTCAGGCGGAACAGTTGTCGATGGCAGGCATTAAAGAAATTACTCCGCCGGACCTCGGTTGGGCGACGGCGGATATTTCCGGGTTCGGCCTGTCCGAACGATATGCCCTGCTGGCTCCCGGCGGGGCGGCGCACCGTCCGGGCAAGCGCTGGCCGGCGGGGCGCTTCGGGGAATTGGCGCAAATCCTGACGGGCAAAAATATCCAGCCGGTCTTGGTGGGCGCGACGGACGAGGCCCCCATGATGGCCGCCATCTGCGACATCTGTCCCGACGCCCTCGGCCTTGCTGGAAAAACAACGTTGCTCGATCTGGCGGCGTTAGGGCGGGGTGCCGTGCTTTGCGTGGGCAACGACACCGGACCGATGCATTTGCTGTCCGCCGTGGGCTGCCGGTCGGTGGTGGTGTATTCGGATCAGTCCGATCCGGCGCTGTGCGGGCAGCGAGGCCGGGATGTTACGATTCTTCGCCGGGATGCCTTGTCGTCGCTAGCGGTGTCGGATGTTGTCGATGCGTTGGGGGTTTAATGCTGTATCCCTTGACAGACGGGCCGCTGGACGTACATTGCGGCACCCGTTTTCAGTCTCTTGTAAGTGCATGTTTTAAATGGTTGCCATAACCCTTCCCGACGGTAGCGAACGCAAGTTCGACGGCCCCGTGACCGGCGCCGAGCTGGCCGCCGATATCGGTCCCGGCCTGGCCAAGGCGGCGCTGGCCGTGCGCGTCGATGGGGCGCTGAAGGATTTGAGCGCCATCATCGAAACGGATTCCGACGTCGCCATCATCACCTCCAAGGACGACGACGCCCTGGAACTGCTGCGCCATGACTGCGCGCACGTCATGGCCGAAGCGGTGAAAGAGCTTTACCCCGATACCCAGGTGACCATCGGCCCGAATATCGAAAACGGCTTTTTTTACGATTTTGCCCGAGACACGCCTTTTGTCCCCGATGACCTGGAAAAAATCGAAGCCCGCATGCATGAAATCGTCAAACGCGACGAGACGATCACCCGTGAAGTCTGGGACCGGTCGGACGCGATCAAGTTTTTCAAAGACGCGGGCGAGCACTACAAAGCCGAGATTATCGAGGGCATTCCCGGCGATGAAGAAGTGTCGCTGTATCGCCAGGGGGATTTTATCGATCTGTGCCGGGGGCCGCACCTGCCGAGTACCGGCAAGCTGGGCAAGGCTTTTAAGCTGACCAAGCTGGCCGGGGCCTATTGGCGGGGTGATTCCAATAACGAAATGCTGCAGCGGATCTACGGCACCTGCTGGGCCGACAAAAAACAGCTGGCCGAATATCTCCATATGCTCGAAGAGGCGGAAAAACGCGACCACCGCCGCCTCGGCCGGGAAATGGACCTGTTCCACCTGCAAGATGTCGCCATCGGATCCATTTTCTGGCACCCGAAGGGATGGACGCTGTACCGCACGGTTCAGGAATACATGCGCAAGCGGTTGGAAGATGGCGGCTATGTCGAGGTCAACACGCCGCAATTGGTCGATCGTGGCTTGTGGGAAGATTCCGGTCACTGGGAGAAATTCCGCGAGAATATGTTTGTCGCCGAGGTTGATGAGAGCCGTGGTGGTGGCGAGACCCATGCCGAGGGCGAAGCCATTCCAGGAGCCGAAAAAGAAGCGCAGACCAAATTTCTGGCGTTAAAGCCCATGAACTGTCCGTGCCACGTGCAAATATTCAAGCAGGGCACCACCAGTTACCGCGAATTGCCGATCCGTATGGCCGAGTTCGGGTCGTGCCATCGCTATGAGCCTTCCGGCGCGCTGCACGGTCTTATGCGGGTGCGCGCCTTTACCCAGGACGACGCCCACATCTTTTGCACCGAAGACCAGATCGAGGCGGAAACCAAGACCTTCATCGAATTGCTTGCCTCTATTTACAAGGATTTCGGCTTCGAGGATTTCGTCGTCAAGTTTTCCGACCGCCCGGAAGTTCGGGCCGGTTCGGACGACGTTTGGGACCGCGCCGAAAAGGCCTTGATGGACGCCACCGTCGCCGCCGGCGTCGAGTTGGTCATGAACCCGGGCGAAGGCGCGTTTTACGGGCCGAAGCTGGAGTTTGTGCTGCGTGACGCCATCGGCCGCGATTGGCAGTGCGGCACCCATCAGGTGGATTTTGTCCTGCCCGAACGGCTGGATGCGTCCTACATCGGCGAGGATGGCGCCAAGCACCGCCCGGTCATGCTGCACCGGGCGATCCTGGGCTCTTTCGAGCGCTTTTTGGGCATCCTGATCGAACACTATGCGGGCAAATTTCCGTTGTGGCTGGCACCCTTGCAGATTGTCGTCGCCACCATCACCAACGCTGCCGACGATTACGCTGCCGAGGTTATGGAGGCCATGGAAGAATCTGGACTGCGTGCCGAGCTGGATGTCCGCAACGAGAAGATCAATTACAAGATACGCGAGCACAGCCACGCCAAGGTGCCGGTCATCCTTGTTGTCGGTGCAAATGAGGCCGACGCCGGCACCGTCGCCATGCGCCGTATGGGGGGAAAAGATCAGGAAATTCTTGCACTTAAAGAGGCAGCCGCTAGACTGCGGGACGAAGCGGCGGGCCCATTGGCGGGAGGTTGAAAAGACGATTTTGAATATTCAACCATTCCAGGGCCAAACGGCGTCCAAGAAGGCGGCGTCCACGAAATTGACCACAGGAGATTTTTAAATAGCCAGACGACCTTTTAACCAATCGCCGACCCGAACGGGCCCGCGTGTGAACGACCTGATCGAAGCCGATCCGGTTCGTGTTGTAGATGCCGACGGCGAGATGATCGGCGTTGTTTCCAAAGCAGAAGGACTGGAGATTGCCTTTCAGGCGTCGCTCGACCTTGTCGAGATTTCGCCCAATGCGGATCCCCCTGTCTGCAAAGTTCTCGATTACGGAAAATTCAAGTACGAAGCGCAGAAAAAGGCGAACGAGGCCCGCAGGAAGCAGAAGGTCATCGACGTCAAGGAAATCAAGATGCGCCCCAGCATCGATGAGCATGATTATCAGGTCAAAATGCGTAGCGTTAAGCGCTTTTTAGACGATGGCGACAAGGTCAAGCTGACGATCCGGTTCCGTGGCCGTGAAATGGCCCATCAGGACTTAGGCATGAAGGTTTTGGACCGGGTTCGCGAAGAAGTCGATGAATTGGCCAAGGTTGAGCAGTTCCCGAGGACCGAAGGACGCCTGATGACCATGGTCATCGCACCGAAGTAGCCACGGTGCGCTTTATTTCTCCTGAATTTAGCCAATTCCCCGGCTTGCATTCATTCAGGGCTAGGGGTATAAACCGCGCTTCCAAGCGGCTCGGCAGGGCATGCCCAACCGCTTTTGAATTCGACCACCAAGACCAAGACAAAATAAAGGATGAATAAAATGCCCAAGCTGAAGACAAAATCCAGCGCGAAGAAACGTTTCCGTTTGACGGGGACCGGGAAAGTCCGGGCCAATGTCGCCAACAAACAGCACGGAATGTCCAAGCGCCCCCAAAAAATGATTCGCAAAGCGCGCGGCACAATGATTCTTAGTGATGCGGACGCCCGTATCGTTAAGTCTTATTTGCCCTACGGTTGACGGAAGGGGATTAGACTATGTCTCGCGTAAAACGCGGCACCACCGGCCACGCCCGTCACAAAAAAATTGTAGACCGCGCCAAGGGGTATCGGGGCCGCTCCAACAGCAGCTTCCGCATCGCCATCGAGCGGGTCGAAAAAGGCCTGCAGTATGCCTATCGTGATCGCCGCAACCGCAAGCGCTCATTCCGGGCGCTCTGGATTCAGCGCATCAACGCCGGCGCCCGGGAAAACGGGCTGACCTATTCCCAGTTTATGAACGGTTTGGGCAAGGCCGGGATCGAGATCGACAGGAAGATACTTTCTGATCTGGCGATCCGCGAACCGGATGCTTTTAAGGCATTGGTAGAACAGGCCCAGGTCGCGCTCGCCAATAACGCTTAAAACCCCACAAGCAGTTTTTGGGGGATATAATCGGGAGCCGGCCTTGGAATAAAGGGCGGCTCCTTTTTTATTGCCGACTTGGTTGTTGGTGGGGGGACGGATCGAAATGTCAGACGTCGAAGCGCTTCGCAAGGAACTGGCGGCAGCCATTGATGCAGCCGCCGGGCTCGATGAGCTTGAGCAAATTCGCGTCTCGGCGCTTGGCAAGAAGGGCCGGATCACGGAATTGATGAAGGGCCTGGGCGCCATGGACGCGGACGCCCGGAAAGCGACGGGTCAAGCCCTGAACGCGCTCAAATCCGAGATTGCCCAGGCGCTGGAGGCGAAAAAAAGCTCGTTTGCCGACGCCGAACTGAATGCCCGGCTGGTTGGTGAAACGGTGGACGTTACCTTGCCCGCCCGCCCCGAAGCCGAAGGCCGCATCCACCCCATCAGCCAAACCATCGACGAGGTCGTGGCGATCTTTGGTGAAATGGGCCTGAGCGTCGCCGAAGGCCCCGACATTGAAGACGATTGGCACAACTTCACGGCGCTGAATATTCCCCCCGATCACCCGGCGCGACAGGAACACGATACTTTCTATTTACCCGGCGCCGGCGAAGAAGATCGCATGGTGCTGCGCACCCACACATCGCCGGTGCAAATCCGCACCATGATGGCAGGCGAGCCGCCGTTCAGGATGATTGTGCCGGGCCGCACCTATCGCTGCGATTACGACGCCACCCATTCGCCCATGTTCCATCAGGTTGAAGCGCTGGTGGTCGATGAAAATACCCATATGGGCCATTTAAAGGGCTGCCTGATTGATTTTTGCCGGGCGTTTTTCGATGTCGACGATTTGCCGGTGCGCTTCCGTCCGAGCTATTTCCCCTTCACCGAACCGTCTGCCGAGGTCGATATCGGGTGTGTCCGTAAAGACGGCGAATTCCGTATTGGCCATGGCGACGACTGGCTGGAAATTCTCGGCTGTGGCATGGTCAATCCGAAGGTGCTGGAAAACTGCAATATCGATTCGACCAAATATCAGGGTTTCGCCTTCGGCATCGGCATCGAACGCCTGGCGATGCTGAAATACGGAATCCCTGATTTGCGCACGTTTTATGAATCGGACCTCCGTTGGCTGCGTCATTACGGCTTCAGCGCCTTGTCGGCGCCTTCCATGGTCGGGGGGCTGTAGGTCATGAAATTCACCTTTGGCTGGCTCAAGGAACACCTGGATACGACGGCGTCGCTGGAAGATGTCGCCCGGCGCCTGACCATGATCGGGTTGGAAATCGACAAGGTCCACCACCGCGCCAAGGACCTGGACGGCTTTGTCGTGGCTCGCGTCATCGCGGCCAAAAAGCACCCGGATGCGGACAAGCTGACCGTTTGCCAGGTCGATACCGGCAAAGAAACCGTCGACGTCGTCTGCGGCGCACCGAATGCGCGACAAGGTCTGGTTGGCGTATTCGCGCCGTCCGGGTCCTATATTCCCGGCACCGGCATTACCTTGAAGCCGACGGAAATTCGCGGCGTCGTTTCCAACGGCATGCTGCTGTCGGAGCGTGAGGTCAATCTTAGCGACGACCATGACGGCATTATCGAACTGGATGATGATGCCCCCCTGGGTGCGTCCGCTGCCGACGCCATGGGGTTGTCGGACCCGGTCATCGAAATTGAAATTACCCCCAACCGGGGCGACTGCTTGGGCGTTTTGGGCGTTGCCCGTGATCTCGCCGCCGCCGGTGTCGGCACGCTGCGGCCCCTGAACCGCGATGCGGTCAAAGGATCTTTTGAAAGCCCGGTTACGGTGACGCTGGATTTCGGCAAGGGTGCCGAAGACGCCTGCCCGTATTTTGTCGGGCGGCTGGTCCGGGGCGTCAAAAACGCAGAAAGCCCGAAGTGGCTGAAGGACAAGCTGACGGCAGTGGGGTTGCGCCCGATTTCGGCGCTGGTCGATATCACCAATCTGATGACCATGGACTTAGGCCGGCCGCTGCATGTTTTCGACGCTGGCAAGCTCAAGGGCGGGTTATCCGTGCGGTTGTCGAAAAAGGGCGAAAAGTTTCAGGCCCTGGACGGCAAGGAATACGATCTCGATGACGCCATGACGGTGATCGCCGACGACAACGGCGCGCAAGCGCTGGGCGGCGTTATCGGCGGCGACGCATCGGGCTGCACCGAAGACACCGTCGATGTGTTCTTGGAATCCGCCTATTTTGATCCGGCGCGCACGGCGATGACGGGCCGCAAGTTGAATGTCCTATCCGATGCGCGGTTTCGTTTTGAGCGCGGCGTCGATCCGGCTTTTCTGGTTGACGGTATGGAGATCGCGACGCGGCTGGTGATGGAGCTTTGCGGCGGCGAGGCGTCGGAACTGGTGGTCGCCGGGGCCGAGCCCAAGTGGCAGCGCGACGTGATGCTGCGCCCGGAAAGAATCGAAACCCTCGGCGGCGTCAAAATGGGCAATAAAGACATCGTCAAAATTCTCTCGTCTCTCGGCTTTGACTGCAAAGACGGTAAAGAAAGCTTTGTTGTCGCCGTGCCGTCCTGGCGGCCTGACGTTGTCGGCGAAGCGTGCCTGGTGGAAGAAGTCGTTCGTATCCACGGCTATGACAACATTCCGAGCGTTTCTTTAAAGCGCGACGCAAGCTTGCCGTCCCCGGCACTGAATGTTTCCCAGCGCCGCCGGGTAACGGCCAGGCGTCTGCTTGCTGTTCGCGGCCTGGTCGAGGCCGTGACCTATTCGTTTCTCAGTGCAAAACAAGCATCGTTGTTCGGCGGCGGGGCAGCGGCGCTTACATTAACGAACCCGATCAGCGCCGATCTGGACGTTATGCGGCCATCGTTGTTGCCGAACCTGATAGCGGCGGCAGCGCGAAACGCGGCGCGTGGAACGGGCAATGCCCGCTTGTTCGAGGTCGGCCCCTATTTTTGGGGCGCAGCCCCCGATGAGCAGGGCATGGCGGCAGCCGGCATTCGTGCCGGCGCGTCGGGCGCGCGCCATTGGGCCGAACCGCCGCGTCCCGTTGATGCCTTTGACGCCAAGGCCGATGCGTTGGCGGTATTGGCCGAACTCGGCATCCCCGTGGACAAGCTCGATATCGCAGCGGAGGCCCCGGCCTGGTATCACCCGGGCTACAGCGGTGTCATACGGTTGGGGCCAAAAATGGTCTTGGGCCATTTCGGCGTTATCCATCCCGGCGTGCTTCAGGCGATGAATGCCAAGGGCCCTATTGCCGGGTTTGAAATTTTCTTCGCAGCTCTGCCGCCGGCCAAAGAAAAGAAAAGCAAAGCCCGGCCGCCTCTCGATCTGGCGCAATTTCAGGCCGTAGCGCGGGATTTTGCTTTTGTCGTGGATTTGAGCGTTACCGCCGCCGAGCTTCTTGCCGCCGCCAAAAGCGCCGATAAAAAACTGATCGACAGTGTCTCGCTGTTCGATGCTTTCGAGGGCGCTGGCCTGGAAGACGGCAAAAAGTCGCTCGCCGTCAATGTTGTCCTGCAACCGCTGGACAAAACCCTGACCGATGCGGAAATCGACGCTGTCAGCGACAAGGTGGTGGCGAACGTCAGCAAGGCGACCGGCGGCGTGTTGCGGGGTTAAGCTGTTTCTTTTTGTCCCTGTCCGGGCTGTCGCCCGTCCCCGCCTCTTGCTTTTACCGTAAATATTTTCGTCGGCGTCGCCCGTCCGCGGACGGTGACTTCGCCGACGGGCTCGAACGTACAGGCGTCGCTGCATGCCTTGGCGGTATTTTCCCCGGCCAGGATGTAGGTGCCGTATTCCTTGTTCAGGGATTCCAGCCGGGCGGCGATGTTGACGTTGTCGCCGTGGACAGTGAATACCAGCCGGTCCGCCGTGCCGACGGCGCCGACGACGATTTCGCCGGTATTGATCCCGCACCGGGTTTTCAACGTCGCGCCCCCGAACGTGCGGTTGAAGGTAGCGTCCTGAATACCGAGCGCCGTGATCACGGCGTTCTCGGCGTGGTTTTCGTTGGGCGACACCGCGTTATAGGTAATGACCAGCATGTCGCCGATGAATTGGGAAATCACCCCGCCGTGTTCCCGGATAATGTCGCCCAGTGCGCCGAAATATTCATTCAGCATTCCGGCCAGTTCCTGAGGGTTCAGTTTTTCGGAAATGGTGGAAAAACCTTCGATGTCCGTGAACATCACGGTGGCGACCTTGGATTCACCGTCGCCGGGCTGGATGGCCACGTCGGATGTTTTGATGCGATCGGCCACTTCACTGGAAACGAAGCGCGAAAGATCTGCCGCCGCCATGCTATCGACGACGGCACGGTTGAGCATCCGCTGCGCGCGCATGATCGCCACCGCCAGCACAACTGTCACCAGCAGGATGGAAAGAATTTTGTCGACCTCGGCGCCGATCAGGATGGCGTTGGAAGTGAGGTAGGTAACGTAATCGCGCGTGATCATCGGGTCGTCCGGTACGGAATAGATGACGTAAAGAACCAAAATCAGCCAGCCGACAGCCGCCGTTGCGCCGGAAATAAGGATGAACCGGGGCTCAAACCTGAGCGCCCTGAGGGCGATAAAAATAAACACATAGACCATGGTCGGCGCCTTCAGATAGAAGGACGCCGGCTGCATGTATTGGAGGTGGAAGCTCCAGATCAGGATCATCAACAAACCGATGTCCATGATCACCGACACCATCAACAGCCAGTCCGGCAAGCGGCCCCGGCATGAACCGATGAGACGAAACACGGTGAAGATCAGATAGGCGGCCAAGACCCAGGGGACCGGCTGGAAGCCTGCTTCCGGCGCGCTTGAGGGCGCGAGGGCGTAAAGAATCCCAAAGGTGGAAACGAGAAGCAATTGAACGAAGCTGATCAGCTTTTCGCTTTCGACCTGCTGCGCGGCGATGTTGTCGCGCACCCGTTTCGGCAGATACGCCTGCATGCGCTCGCCAAAAATAAAGATCGAAAGCTTTTTCCACATTTACTTGCCCGCCCTTGAGCTGATCTCGGATGCGGCTTCTTTGCCGAGCGCCGTCTTTACCGTCTGGCAGGTGTTTTCTAAATGCGTGCGCAGTATTTGCGCCAATGCCGAAGCATCCCGCTTGCTCAGAGAATCAAGGATTTTCTCGTGCTCCGCAACGGCCTGGTCCCAGCGGTCTTGGGCGAAATTTGCCCGGTAGCGGGCCAGCCTAATGCGTCCGGCAAGGGAAAGATAGGCGGTGACAAGCGTTTTGTTATTCGTGGCCTCAAGAATTTTCATATGAATGGCCTGATTGACCTTGAAGTATTCGTTCAGTTCCCGGCGCTTGTGATGGGCCGTCATTTGAAAATGAAGTGCCCGGATTTCATCGATTTCATCATCGGTAATTCGGCTGCAGGCGATTTCACCGGCCAGGCTTTCGAGGGCTCCCATGATCGGGAAGATTTCATCCAGGTTTTCAGCCGTTATCTGGGCAATGCGGGCGCCGCGATTGGGCAGCAAAACCAAAAGGCCTTCCGAGGCCAGTACCTTAATCGCCTCGCGAAGCGGCGTCCGGGAAACCGAAAGCTGCTCACACAACTGTTTTTCCGGCACCCGCTGGCCGCCGACAAATTCTCCGGCGAAAATCATATTCCGGATTTGGCTGACGATTTCATCGTGAAGAGAGGCTTGGGTCATGGTGCCAGCGCACTTTCCAGCACGCGGGCGATATGGATGGCGTCGCGCCCGGCGCCGTCCTTGATCTGGTTTCTGCAACTGGTGCCCCCGGCGACGATCAAGGTGTCACCGGGTGCCTCGCGCACGGCGGGCAGCAAATCCTGTTCACCCATTTTTACGGAAATTTCGTAAGTTTCGGCATCATACCCGAAGGCGCCTGCCATGCCGCAACAGCCTGACGGGATTGTCTCAACGGCAAGACCCGGCACCAGCTTGAGGGCTTCCTCAACGGCGCCCATGACCGCGAAGGCCTTTTGGTGACAATGGCCATGCAGCAGGGCGCGGGTTTGCGCCAGGGGGCGAAGGTCGAGCTTCAGCGTTCCTGCGGCTTGTTCTTTGGCCAGGAATTCTTCGAACAGCAGGGCGGCCCCGGCGAGGGCGTCTGTTTCCGGGCCGGGCAGCATGGCCTTGAATTCGTCGCGGAGCGTGAACAGGCACGACGGTTCCAGCCCGATGACCGGCACGCCGCGTAGGACAAAAGGTTTCAACGCCGCCACCATGCGCCCGGCTTCCGCCTTGGCTTCATCGATCAGTCCGGCGGCCAGAAAGGTGCGCCCGCAGCAAAGGGGCCGGCCACCGTCAATGGGCGTGGCCAAGTGAACCCGGTAGCCTGCGGCCTTTAGAACCTTCAGCGCGGCGCGGGCGTTTTCCGGCTCGAAATAGGTGTTGAAGGTGTCCGCCCACAATACGACGTCGGCTTCTTCCGGTGTGAGGACGCTTGTTTTATCGAACTGGAGCCAGTCGTTTCGCCATTTTGGCAGGCGACGTCTGGCCGTCAGGCCGGTCAGCCATTGCCCCAGCGCCGGCAGTCCGGGGATGCGGTCGCGCAAGTTCAGCAAAGCCCCGAAGCGGGCCGCCCACGGAGCGTAGCGCGGCAGATAGGCGACTATTCGGTCGAACAGCCTGAGCCCATGGCGTTGGTGGTAGTGGTAGAGAAATTCGGTCTTCATTTTTGCCATATCGACGCCGGTCGGACATTCCCGCTTGCAGCCCTTGCAGCCGACGCAAAGCTTCATCGTTTCGAGCAGCGCATCGGATGTCAGGGCGTCCGGGCCAAGCTGTCCGGAAAGGGCGAGGCGCAGCGTATTGGCGCGGCCCCGGGTCAGGTGTTTTTCATCGCCGGTCACCCGGTAGGACGGACACATGACGCCGGCATCGAATTTCCGACACGCGCCGTTGTTGTTGCACATTTCAACGGCGCCACCGAAGCCGCCCCAATCGGACCAGTCGAAGCCTGTTTTCAGGGGCGGCACGTGGTAGCCGGGCTTGAAGCGGAACAACGTCCGGTCGTCCATTTTTGATGGCCGGACGATCTTGCCGGGGTTCATCAGTCCCGCCGGGTCGAAGGCGTCTTTGACCTGCTCGAAGGCCCTGGTGATGCGGCCGCCGAACATGGGCTCGTGGAATTCGGAGCGCACCAATCCGTCACCGTGTTCGCCGGAATGTGATCCCTTGTATTCGCGCACCATGGCGAAGGCTTCCTCGGCGATGGTGCGCATTTTTTTGGTATCGACCTCGGATTTCAGGTTCAGCACCGGGCGCACATGCAGGCACCCGACAGAGGCATGGGCGTACCAGGTGCCGGTGGTGCCGTGTTTCTCGAAGACACGGGTCAGCCGGTCGGTGTAGTCGGCCAGGTCTTCCAGGCGGACGGCGCAGTCTTCGATGAACGAGATCGGTTTACCGTCGCCCTTCATGGACATCATGATGTTGAGCCCGGATTTTCGGACTTCCCAGATGGCTTTCTGGAAATCGGTGTCGATGGCTTCGACGACGGCACCGGGAAAACTCAGTTGCGCCATCAATTCGCCCAGGTCTTTCAGGCCGCGAAGTTGTTCGTTCCGATCATCACCGGCGAATTCCACCAACAACAGGGCGCCGGGCGTGCCCTGGACGAATTTTTCCACCGTCGGGCGGAAAAGCGGAATGTCGCGAGATAATTCGATCATGGTGCGATCAACAAGTTCCACCGCCGCCGGGTTCAACTCGACGATATGGCGGGTCGAGGCCATGGCGTCATGCAGCGTCGGGAAATGACAAACCCCCAGCACTTTGTGGGACGGCAGGGGTTGCAGGTCGATCTGGATGCGGGTCGAAAACGCCAGCGTTCCTTCGGAACCGACGAGCAGGTGCGCCAGGTTGGGATGCAGGGACGGCGGCGCGGTGGTCGCCGCCGCCCAAGGGCCGCGCCGCACACCACCGGGCATCAGGGCGTCGATGTTATAGCCGCCGACCCGGCGCATCAGGTCGGGGAAGCGGTTGGTGATTTCAGTTGCTTCGCGGTGGCCCAGATCGAGAAGGTCGCTGACCAGGGATTGCTGGCGCCCGGTCAACCCGGCGGCGGTTTGGTTATCCGACAACTCGCCGAAACGCATGCTTTCGCCCGACATCAGCACCGCGTCGATGGCCAGCACGTTGTCGCGCATGGGGCCATAGCGGATCGAGCGGGCGCCGCAACTGTTGTTGCCGGTCATGCCGCCGATGGTGGCGCGGCTGGAGGTCGAAACATCGACGGGAAACCAAAGCCCATGGGGTTTCAGGAAAGCGTTTAGCTGATCCAGCACCAACCCCGGTTCGACCCAGGCGGTGCGCGCCTCAGCGTCAAATTCGAGGATCCGGTTGAGGTGCCTGGAAACGTCAACAACGACGGCTTCGCCCACCGTTTGCCCGCATTGCGACGTGCCCGCGCCGCGGGGCAGCACCGGGACATTCGCTTGGGCGGCAATTTCGATGACGCGGGTGATGTCTTCGGGGGTTTTCGGAATGACAACGCCGATGGGGGCAATTTGATAGTGCGAGGCATCCGTGGAGTAGCGTCCCCGGCTGTAGCGATCGAATAAAACCTCGCCGTCGATTGCCTTGTTCAGGCGCTCAGGCAGGCCGGAATTTTCGCCCGCTGGGATAATGTATGCTGGAGCTGTGTGTGAGGATGTCATGGTATATAAAAAGTGAGTAAGTTGTCTCGCCGGGGGGTGTGCCAATAACAGAGAAGATCATAACTTTTTGCATTCAAAAAGCAAGAATAGCTTGATTGCGATCTTTTCCAAGGGCCTGTCCGGGTCGTTCCACTCACTGTTAATGTGGTATTTTGTTAATTATATCAGCAAATTACATATTATCAGATGCAAAAGATGACTCTGGGCAGGGAGTTTCCACCCTTTAGGTAAAATGCATGCAAAACAGAGCTTTCGGTGTTTTTACCGAAAATGAACCAACACTAAGAGTTTCCATCAGGTCCTTTTCACTAAGCGGCTGATGGGGAACAGAGAGGTCAGCCCTGGACCGAGCCTGTCGAATGGGCTTCGTAGAACTGCTCCTCCTTTGAGGCCTTGCGCTTGGGAAACGGGTCATGGCTGCGCCAGTAGTTGGAAGCCGCGGCGGCGCCGCTGCCCGACTTTACATCAACACCAACGTCGAGCATCGCCATCTCGGCGCCGCAAATGGCGCCCATCAGCATCAACTCGTTGAGGTCGCCCAGGTGGCCGATGCGGAACAACTTGCCGGCGACTTTGGAGAGCCCGGCGCCGAGCGCCAGGTTATAGCGCCGGAATGCTACGTCGATGACGTGGGCGCCGTTGGCCCCGTCGGGCAGCATCACCGCGCTGACGGTGTCGGAATACCACTCGGGATTCTTAGCGCAAAGCGACAGCTTCCAGCCCTCGGTAACCGCCGCGCGCACCCCTTCGGCGAGATAGTTGTGGCGCAAGAAGACGTCCTCAAGCCCCTCCTCGAAGATGATATCGAGGGACTCGCGCAGGCCATAGAGCATGGGCAGTGCCGGCGTGAAAGGAAAGTAACCGCTTGCGTTGGCGGCAATCATGTCGGCAAGATCAAAGTAGCAGCGCTTCGATTCGGCGGTCTTCATCGCCTCGAGGGCCTTCGGGCTGACCGCCAGGATGCCTAGTCCGGCCGGCAGCATTAACCCCTTCTGCGAGCCGCTGACGGCGAGGTCAATGCGCCACTCGTCCATGCGGAAATCGATGCTGGCAAGTGAGCTGACCGCATCGACGCAAAGCAGGGCTGGGTGGCCGGCGGCATCCATCGCCTTGCGCAATCCGCCGATGTCGCTGGATACGCCGGTTGCGGTTTCGTTGTGACAGGCGAGGACTGCCTTGATCTCGTGCTTGCTGTCGGCCCGCAACGCCTCTTCGGTCCTCTCCAGCGGCACACCCTCGCCCCACTCGACCTCCTGAACCTCAACGTCGAAGCCAAGGCGCAGGGCCATATCGATCCACAGGTGGCTGAATTGGCCGAAGCTCGACGCCAGGACCTTGTCTCCGGGGGATAAAGTATTGGTCAGCGCGGCTTCCCATGCGCCGGTGCCGGACGACGGGAATATGAAGACCTGCCCGTCTTCGGTCTTGAACACTTTCTTCAGATCGTTCAGCACGCTCATGGAAAGGTCGGGGAACTTCGAGGAACGATGGTCCTCCATGGCGACCATCATGGCGCGCTGCACCCGATCGGGTACATTGGTCGGTCCGGGGACAAAAAGAAAATTGCGGCCAGTAATGCGAGTCATAGTGATCCTTTCTCAAATCGGTACCGGGGATGGTGACGAATGAGCAAAGCTCACTTGAAGATGTTCAACAATTCCCTGATAGCATGCAAATCCACGGCGATAATACCTAAATTGTATCGGCTTTCAATACCACGTCCACAAAGCTCGAAAAGTGGATTTTGGGGATGCGGTCCCTGCTTAGACTTGACGGGTGCCGGCTATTTCCCGATAACAACGCCATGACGGATACTATTCTGGTCGAGCGCGATGGCGACATCGCCATGGTGATTCTCAACCGGCCTGAAAAGCTGAATGCTTTTACCAAGGCCATGTGGGAAAGGCTGGGCGGTATTTTCCGCGAGCTTGCGGGGGATGAGGCGCTTCGCTGCATCGTTGTTCGTGGTGCCGGCAACAAGGCTTTCAGCCCCGGCAACGATATTTCAGAATTTGCCGACAAACGTTCCAACGCCCAGCAGGCGGAAGCCTACGGCGCGCTGATGATCGAGAGCATCAAGGCTCTTCGCCAATGCCATATCCCGACGGTGGCGATGATCAACGGCGTGTGCGTCGGCGGCGGGCTGGAAGTGGCCGGGCTTTGTGATATCCGAATTTGCGGCGAAACAAGCCGCTTCGGTGCCCCCATCAGCAAACTCGGCCTGGTCATGGGCTTTCACGAACTCGGTTGCCTTGCCGATCTCGTCGGTCAACGCGGCGCCCTTGAAATCCTCCTGGAAGGGAGAATTATGGATGCCGGTGAAGCCCTGCAAAAAGGCATCGTCAGCCGGGTCGTGCCCGACGAGGATGTCGAGGCGGAGGCGCTGGCGACAGCGCGTCGCGTTGCCGATGGCGCGCCCCTGGTGCATCGCTGGCACAAAAAGTTCCTGGCCCGCATGAGCGATCCCAGCCCCTTGAGTGAAGACGAAATCCGGGAAGCCTATGCCTGTTACGATACCGAGGATTTCAAAACCGGCTACAAGGCGTTTCTGGAAAAGAAAAAACCGGATTTCAAGGGGCGCTGATATGACGGAACGCAAAGGCCCCTTGGCCGGCGTCAAGGTCATCGAACTGGCCCACATTATGGCCGGCCCAACGTGCGGACTAATGCTGGCGGACATGGGCGCCGATGTCATCAAGGTGGAAAAAATCCCCGGCGGCGACGATTCCCGGCGGTTTTTGCCGCCGGATATCGACGGCGAGGCGGCGTCTTTCATGATGATGAACCGCAACAAGCGCGGCATTGCCGTCGACCTCAAGCAAGAAGCCGGCAAGGCGGTCCTGAAGCGCTTGTCGAAGACGGCCGACGTGCTGATCGAAAATTACCGGGCCGATACCATGGACAAGCTGGGCGTCGGCTATGATGCGCTGGCCGAGGAAAACCCCGGCTTGATCTATTGCGCAATTTCCGGGTTTGGCCGCACCGGCCCCTATGCGGACCGGGGCGGGTTTGATCTGATCGCCCAGGGCATGAGCGGGCTTATGAGCATTACCGGCGAAGGCGAGGGCCGCCCGCCGGTGAAAATGGGCGCGCCGATTACCGACATCACCGCCGGCATTCTGGGCGCCATGGCTATTTCCGCCGCCTACGCCCACAAGCTCAAGACCGGTGAAGGGCAGCAAATCGACACCTCGTTGTTCGAGGCCGGGATCGTTCATACCTATTGGCAGTCCGCCATCGGACTGGCCACCGGCGTCGCCCCCGGCCCCATGGGATCGGCGCATCCCCTGAACGCCCCCTATCAGGCATTCAAGACCAAAGACGGCTGGATTACCTTGGGCGCGGCAAATCAGAAAAACTGGCTGCGCATGCTGGAAATTCTCGACGCCCCGGAAATCGCCGATGATCCCCGCTTCGCAGAAAACAAGGACCGCATGGCGCACCTCGGCGATCTGGAAGAGGCGCTGAATAAAATTTTTGCTGGGCAGACGACGCAAGATTGGCTGGATAAGCTAAAGGCCGCCGGTGTTCCCGCAGGGCCGGTGCTGAACGTCAATGAAATGCATGCCGATCCGCACGCCCTGGCCCGCGACATGGTGGTTGATGTCGAGCATGCGCGCCTGGGTACGGTAAAAACGCTGGGCCTGCCGGTGAAGTTTTCGAAAACGCCGGGTGAAGTCACCACCGGCGCGCCTCTGTATGGCCAGCATACTCGGGAAGTCCTTGGTGAATACGGGTTTGCGGATGAAGAGATCGAAGGCTTTATTGCATCGGGTGCGGTTATCGCCGCCGATTAGAGCAAATCCCGAGCAGATTGGAACAATCTGCGACGACGAATTTGCGTAATATCAATAAGATAGAGCATGATATATAAGCCATCCTAAATGCATCATGCTCTAGGCAGCTTCAAGCGCCTTTTCGATCTGCTTGATCTGTTTGTCCACGGCAATGCTCCTGATTGAGGTGAGTTCCAGGCCCCGGTCTTCATAGACGTTTTTGTCGGGGTGTTTTTTCTGCCAGTCGAGGACGGCTTGGTCGCGTTCCCGAAGCATGTCTTCGATATCGGGACGGAACAGTTGCAGCATGGCGGTGATCCAAATGTTGGGCACCAGCGACGGGTAGGCCTGATCGATCACAAACTTGTCAATCAGTGAAATAACCGATGATGCCTTGTACCAAACCTCGCCGGTGACCCAGCGGTTGGTGGTGAAAAGGCGGATCGGAAATCCCGCCGGGTTCATGGAAATGCCTATGAAATGGGTCAGTTCGTCGTTGTCGCTTTTTGGCTTTTCGTAATCGGCGACCTTGGCCGGTTTGATAGTCTTGGGCATGCCTTTGGGGCGAAGAAAGGTGTGGAAGTGCCCGTGCTCGGCGCCGAATTTCTCCGCCCGGCCTTCGGGTGGATGAGCGTGATAATAATACTGGGCGTTTGTTTCATGATCGAAGACATCGCCGGGCGGGTAGTGATCCCACTCGAAAAACTCGCCATGCCCCTTCAGCACTTCACCGACAATGTTGGCGTCGGTTTTGCCGAGAAGCCGGTAGCATTCAAGAACCTGCTGGCCGGCCCGAGCCATTTTCCGCAGCCTTGATTGGGATAGGTTTTTAAAATCCGTCATCTTAAGTTTCTCAAAAAACGGTGGCGGTGTTAAATTTATCTGCTTCCCGATCTTAGCTTCGTCAGGTGAAAAAGAAAACGCCGCGAGAAGGCTTTAAACCCCCTCGCGGCGAAGTCCTTATAAGCTTGCTTGATTGGTGGTCGTTATTTCTTTTTGGCAGCGCAAGGGTTGCAGGGATTGCAGCCCTTCTTTTTCGCGGCGCAGGGGTTGCAAGGATTGCAGCCACCTTTTTTCGCGGCGCAAGGGTTGCAAGGATTGCAGCCACCCTTTTTCGCGGCACAAGGATTGCACGGCTTGCAGGCCGCCAATTCAATGATTTCCTGGTTGGATGCGGATTTAGCAACCGCTTGCGGCATGACACTCATGGCGCCGACGCCGGCAAGTGCCGCAACGCTAAGCGCAGTAACCGTTTTCTTCAGCATTTTTAGCTTCTCCTGAACATTAAGGTTTCGTTTTTTCCAGTACCCGGGACACCCCCCAATACCATTTGTGTAGAGGCTCATTCATAGCGTAGCAGCCTGAAGGAAGCGAATAACGTCACTTCAAAAGCACGTGATGCTAATATTCTAAGGCTTTAGCGGAAAAGGCGGCGGAATTTCCCCCGCCGCCCCCGGCATCCCGAGAATGGGCGTTAGCTCAGAACTTCATCCGGTATTCGTCCGGCACCAACAAGACATGGTCCTGGTCCGGCGCCACCCCGGCATGACATTCGGCGCAGAATTTCATGTTCATTCCTTTGCCTTTGGTCATGCCGGCGATTTTGCCGTTGGGCAAGATCATCGTATAGCGCCAATCGCCGGAGCTTTTATTAAACCCTTTGCCCATCTTTTCCATGATGAACAACGGCCCCATGGAGACCTTGCCGTTCGGCTTGACGACAAAACTGTCTTTTGCCAGCACCGAACCGACTTGGAAGGTCCCTGCCTTTTCAAACCTCATGTAGTGTTGTGCGCCGCGCTTGTCGGCGTAATTGTTGACGTAGCGCGAGCCGTGGGTGGCGGACTGATAGGGGACCTGGTTGATTTTTACCCACCCGGTGTAGCCCTTGACCTGGGCAAGGCCAGCCTTGGAATAAGCTTTCTTAAGCTCAGGTTGCAGGCAGTTGTAAACCGCTTTGGCTTCGGCGTTGGTAATTTCGGTACCCGCGCTTGCGCCACAGGGATTGCACGGGTTGCAGCCCTTGGCCGCGCAGGGGTTCTTTGCCGCACACGGGTTGCAACCTTTTTTGGCCGCGCACGGATTTTTTGCCGCGCATGGGTTACATGGGTTGCAACCGCCCTTGGCTTTCAGGCTCGGCACGAAACATTTCAAAGAAGTGCTGCCCCCGCTTGCGCCGCAAGGATTGCAGGGGTTGCACGGATTGCAGCCGCCCTTTTTCGCTGCACAGGGGTTGCATGGATTGCAGCCACCTTTTTTCGCTGCACAGGGATTGCATGGATTGCAGCCGCCCTTTTTCGCCGCACACGGATTACATGGCTTGCAAGCGGCAAGCTGGATCAAACGGGGTCTCGGTTTTGCTGTCGGCAATGGTGTGGATTGTGCTGTCCCAACGGTTGCGGTATGGGCCGGGGCCGACGTTAACATCGTCCCGCCAACCATGATTCCCGCGCCGATAAAGGCCGGAATAACCGTCGTAGACAAAAGAGTGCCTTTAAAAGATTTCACAAGCTGTCTCCTGTTCCCAATCGTTATTTGATTTAACGCCAGATTATTTTTTCTTGGATATGCAGATATTGCCAAGACCCTACCACTGGTTCGAATCAATCGTCTTCACATGGTTGTGATGAGGGGCATGCAAGTTCCGATGACAGGGTATACTCAAGCGTCTGTTTTTGGCCCCATCAACAATGCCCCAAGCTGGGAGGCGATTTTTGAAGCCCTTTACCTCTGTTCTGTCCGTATTCGCCGTCGCGGTTTTTTTGGGGCCACCCATAGCCGCCGCAGGAGAAATCCCGGAAACGGTGGAAATTCCCGCTGGGGCCTTCATTTCCGGTTCTGACCCGGCGGAACGCGAAGCCGCCTACCGCCTGGACGAGGCCGCTTATGGCCACAGCCGCACCCGCGAATGGGGTTGGTACGACAGCGAGAGAAAGCGGGGCAAAATCAATACCGGCCGATACCGGATTGCAAAAACCCTGATCACCAATGCCCGATACCAGGTGTTTGTTCTGGAAACCGGACACCGTGTGCCGGATGTCGATGAGGATACCTGGAATTCTTATGGGCTTGTTCACCCCTACAAACGGACTCGCCGCCATGCCTGGAAAAATGGCGCCCCCCCTGATGGACGACTGCATCACCCCGTGGTCATGGTTTCGCATGCAGACGCCCGGGCCTATGGCGAATGGCTTTCAAAAAAAACCGGCAAGACCTGGCGCTTGCCGAGCGAGGCCGAGTGGGAAAAAGCCGCCCGCGGGACCGATGGCCGCTGGTTTCCCTGGGGAAATTCATATGACACCAAGCGGCTGAACAGTCATGATCTCGGCCCATTCGATACCGTTCCCGTGGGCCGGTTTCCGGGCGGCGAAAGTCCTTTCGGCCTGGCTGACCCCGCCGGGCAGGTGTTCGAATGGACATCGACGGATGCCAAAAAAGGGCGTTATCTGGTCAAGGGCGGTTCCTGGGACGATAAGGGCTGCGGCATATGCCGGCCCGCCGCCCGGCATTCCAGACCGGAACACTTGAAACATATTCTGATCGGGTTCCGTCTGGTGCGCCTGGATTAAAGAGTGACGCCGTTCTTCTTACATCACCAATAAGTGATATTCGGTGATTCGCGGCATTCAAATTCTCCGTGGTATCAAATTGGACGCAAACGAAAACGCATTAGGCGGCCAACCATGGATGGCGCCGCCAGAAAAGGAAGTATGATGAAAAAAATTCTTACTTTGGCGTTGGCGCTGGCTTTCGCTTTGTCTGCCGTGCCGGATGCCCAGGCGGCAAAATCGACGCGCGTTTCGGTGACCGGCGAAATTGTCGATACCTGGTGTTATGTCACTGAAATTATGTACGCCCTTGGCACGGCGCATCATCAATGCGCCGTCTGGTGCGCCGCCGGCGGCATTCCTGTTAGCGTTAAAGATAAAGCGGGCAACGTCTATGTGGTGTTAAAGGTCGAAGGCGACGGCACCAACGTCGCCAACCCCCGAATTCTGAATATTCAAACCCACAAAGTGACCGTGGACGGCGACCTTTATGAACGTGACGGGGTCAAATACCTGATCGTCACCAAGGTTGCCAATGACCAGGGAATCGTCAACTTGACCCACGATGAATACGGCATTCAGCCGTTTGGGAAATGATCATGAGAAAAATATTTTCTTTTCTTTTGCTGGCCGCACTCCTGACGGGAACCGGTTTTGCCCAAGCCGCCGAAGAATGGGGCATCGACGGTGAAAAGAAAGCCCGCTTCGAAGCCAAGGTGGTCGATGTTCTGTGTGAACTGACCGGCGATTGCCCGGCCAATTGCGGTGACGGCAAACGCCAACTGGGGTTGCTCAAGGATGACGGAACCCTGATTCTGCCGGTCAAGAATTTTGATATTTTTGCCGGGGCTAATAATGACCTGATCGGGTTCTGCCAAAAGCGCATCGTCGCCGACGGCCTGCTGATCAACAATCCGAAGATGCCGTTGTTTGCCCTGCAATTCAAAAAACTGGCCCCGGATGGGAAATGGAGCCGCGCTGATCAGTTCGGCAAGGATTGGTCAAAAGCCAACGGTGGCAAGAAAGGTTCTCAGTGGTTCAAAAATGACGCCACCATCAAAAAAATAATTTCCGAAAACGGCGTTTACGGCATTCCGGGGCTGAAAGCCAAAGAATGACCAAGAAATGATACGTCCGGTTCTCTGGTTATTGTTGGCCGGGGCGGCTGTGGGGGCCTCTTGGGGACAGGCATTTGCCCATGGCCCGCAGGTCACCTCTCCGTCGGCGCCGGGTTCTTCGGATGCATTCCCCATTTCTTTCGGCGGAGCCTTTTCCCTGATCGACCAAAAAGGGCAACAGGTCACAGACAAGGATTTTCGTGGCCGGTTTCTTCTGGTTTTTTTCGGCTACACAACTTGCCCCGATATCTGCCCGACGAACCTTCAGACAATGGCCGACGCCCTGGATAAATTAGGTGGGGCAGGCGATAAGGTGCAGCCGGTGTTTATTTCCGTCGATCCCGAGCGTGACCGCCCCCAAGTGCTTGCTGATTACGTTAGCAATTTTCACCCGCGCCTGATCGGGCTGACGGGCAGCGAACAGCAAGTTTCCGCGGTGGCCCGGGCCTATCGCATCCACCGGGGCAAAATAAAGCTGCCCGATATGAAGGACGGCGACTATCTGGTGACCCATACGCCGACGACGTTCCTGATGGGCCCGGACGGAAAGTTCCTGACGTTGTTTCCGCACGATTCAGACGCTGGGACCATGGCCAAGGCTCTTGGCCGCTATCTTTCGGCAAAGAGCAAATCTTTTAAAGCCGGAACAGAGGCCGCAGCCTGACGCCGAGATAGTTTCCCATAAGGGCAAAAACAATCCACACCCATCCATGCAGGCTGGTCGATGCGACGCCGCTGAAAAAGGCGCCGATATTGCACCCGTACGCCAGCCTTGCCCCATATCCCAGCAACAAGCCGCCGATCACCGCTGCCAGTAGCGAGGGCAGGGGAATTCGGACATTGGGGGCGACTTTGCCGGCCAGGGACGCGGCAATAAAAGCGCCGAGCATGATGCCGATGTTCATTACCGATGTGTTGTCCAGCAGAATAGAACGACCCAGTGCCCGGCTGGCGAAGCTGCCAGACCAGAACCAGGTAGCGGATAAATCCCAGCCCAGCAATTCCGCGCCTTTTGCTGCCCAAAGGGAAAAGGCCCAGGTCACCGACCACGCATGCCCGGCGATCAACAAGGTCAGCCAGTTGAAAAGGGCCAAAAGACCGGCGCTTAGTAAAAGCGGCCATGGTCCCCGAAGAAGGCTTTGCCAGGAAAAACCGTTCTCCCACCAAAGGGATCGTTTGTTCTCGCCGCCAAGTTTGCGGAGCCCCAGATAAATCAACCCGAGCGCCGCCAGTTGCAGGGCCATGGCCGGGCCCCAACCGAATTTTTTACCGAGCGCCACGGACCCCATACTTGGGAGGCTTGACCACCATTCCAGATCGAAGCTGCCCCAAAGGCCGCCGATGCAGAAAAACACCAATACCAGCACCATGCGCAGGTTGCCGCCGCCTGCGGTGAAAAGTGTCCCGGACCCGCACCCGCCGCCCAACTGCATGCCGATGCCGAAAATGAACGAACCGAAAATCACCGAAATGCCGACCGGGGCAATGGCGCCGCTGACGCCGTGGCCGAAGATCTGGCCTTCCGCCAACACCGGCGCAAACAGCAACATGGCGGCTGCCAACATCACCAATTGCGCGGTGATGCCGGTAATATCCTTTTCCTGAAACGCCCGCCGGTACGTTCCCGTAAAGCCGAAGGCAGCGTGATAGAGCGAGGCCCCCATGCCGATGGCGACGGCAAAAAGCGCCGGAAGCTTCGCGCCACTTCCCGATAGGTGGACAAAAAGCCCGGCAGCCAGGGCCAGGGCAACAAACAGGAAGGGACGTTGGATCGGCGGTAGGGATATGGCGGCGGTCGTCACGGGTTTTGCCTTTCTTGTGGCCTGGCTTATCCGGTAGCCTGGCTAACGATACGAGCGAAAATTTCATCCAGTTCCTTGGCCATCTTATCAAGCGCGGGCACTTTGTATACGCCGAAAACGTGGCTCGGCAAGCGGTAGGTCAGCCGCGCCTTGCCGTTCGGTTGTTCGGTTATATAAAGCCTGAGCGGCGCTTCGATCCCGGATGCTTCGCTGGCTTTCAGCATGCGAACGGCGAAATGGGGATTAAAGATCATCATCACCCGGTTGCCGGGAATGGTAACGCCGATATTCCTGGCGCCGCAGGTGGCGCAGGCATTGCCGACGAGGCCCATTTTATTGGCGGCGATGGAAGCGGTGAGTTTTTTGACGAAAACATCGAACGGTTGGCCGGTTTCGATCACCTGGGTTCCGGAATAAGGCGTCGGATTTTCGGCCCGGACCGGCAGGGCCAGGACCGCGATCAGGAAACTAAGTAATAAAAGGCGCATGGTTCATCCTCCATAAGGTTGGGGAGAGAATTTAGCCCTGTTCCCCGGCGGGTTCAAATAACGCTTGTGTGAGGGGTCATGGGGAAAGCTTAAGAGAAGCGCTCTCCTGCTTGCCGTTACGAAGAAACCCGATTTTGAGTTCTTCTCCCGGCCGGGCCATATGGGCGGCGCTGGGAACGTCGGTGGCGCGATAGATTTTTCTCTCACCGATGGCGGTTATGACGTCGCCGGGTTGCAGGCCGGCGCTGTCAGCGGCCCCTTCCGGCACGATAAAGGTAATCGCCGCACCACTTGTCGTCAGGCGCTCGTCCAGGGACAAATCGCGGACCTTGAACCCCGGCTTGCCGCGCTGGACGCGGCCAAATTCCTTGAGGTCGTTTGCCACCCGCATCACCAGTTTCAGCGACGATGCGAAGTTGACGCCGATGTTGGCGTCGCTGTCTTTGGTGAAGATCGCCGATACCAGTCCGATCAGGCGGCCCTTTGCATCGATCATCGCACCGCCGGACCCGCCCGGATTGACGACGGCGTCGGTCTGGATGAAATCCTCGATCGGGTTGAACCCAGTGCCTGTGCGGTGCAGTGCCGATGCGACGCCGCACGTCACGGAAAGCCCGAGGCCGAACTGATTGCCGATGGCGCAGACCTTGTCGCCCAGGGCCGGGGCGGGGCCGAATTCGGGCACGGGAAAATCTACCGGGGTTTTGATCAGGGCAATGTCGGTCGAAGGATCCCGGCCGATGATTTCAGCCGGCATGATACGCCCGTCATTTAGTCTGATGTTGATGGTTGTTGCCCGTCCGATGACATGAACATTGGTCGCAAGGTAGCCCCCCGGCAACACGGCGACGGCTGTGCCCTCGGGGTTTTTCGGCTTCCCTTTTTTTCCTTCCGTATTGCTTCCTGGGCCATACCCCGGCCAATCGGGCAACAGGCTGACCACCGATTTCAGGATCCCGGAGGCCAAGGGGGGTGAAAAGGAATCCGCTTGTCCTTGTCCCTGGCCCTGGCCCGGAACAAAAGCCCCAAGCAATAAGACGAGTATCGTAATCCTGCCTAAAACCATGGGACCAGCTTTACAGTTTTTCGGCGAAGACGCAAAATCAGAAAGCGACGGTTTAATTGATAAAGAAAAATGATGAAATTCGCCCGCACCATCCGTCTCGACGTTTCCGATGTGAATACCTTCCCGCTTGCCGCCGAGCCCGAAGAATGGGCGGTAACGGGGACCTTCGAATTTGCCGATGCCGACCCGGCGGCGATGACGGGCAAGCAACAACTGGCGTTCAAAAACGGCTGGCTGGGCCTGGATACTTTCGGTCGTTCGACCTTCGTCCAGGTCACCGGCATTACCGACGCGGAATTCGAAGGCGCTGTCCACAGCCTGGCCCAACACCTGATGGACCGGTACGGCGCGCCTGATTTAGCGACGGCCACCGAAGCGGCGCGGGGCGAGGCCCTCTATACGGCGGAATTATGCGATCACCCGCCAAGTACGCTGTTGGCCATCGAGCGGGAATTCACCGAGCAAGGGGTGGCCGAAAAAATCCGCCTGATTGAAAACGCAGACGATAGCGCACACGCGAAAATATGGACGGTGTCGGAAGAAGAATAAGAGGGCGGGGTGGTGCGCCCGACAGGATTCGAACCTGTGACCTCAAGATTAGGAATCTTGCGCTCTATCCTACTGAGCTACGGGCGCCCGGATTGCCTGGCTAAAACAGCTTCCCGATGGGGACCGAATAATTAACCAGGATTGTTTCGGTCCCCGGATTGGTATCGCCGAGGGACGCGTTGGACGAATGCGAAACGGCCAGCCCCAACCGGGAACGGTCATCGAAGCGATAGGCGAATTCCAACTGCGAGCGAAACTCCAGCGCATGGCCCAGGTCCAGGTCGTCGGTTTTGCCCTGCCACCATGTCGGGGCGAAGCTGGGGGTAACGACGAAACGCTTGCCGAAATAGACGTCGATCAACACCCCGACGCCAACGAACGACATGGCGTTGGAGACACCGGCGGCGGTTAAGAACGGCTTGAACGGGCCGAGCTTGTAATCGGACCGGTAATCGAGACGAAATTCCGCGCCCTGGTCCTTCTGCCGGTTGAAGTCGAAGGCGCCGACGCCGAAGGACAGCATCGCGGGATCATCGGCGCGTGCCGGCACCGACGGCACGGCGATTGCCGCCGTGGTGGCGGCAAAAATCACAACAAAATTAAAATAGAACCGTTTCAACACGCCAATTTGTCCCTTTTAAAAGCACAGGCACCCCGCATCTTAGGGAAATGGGATGCAGATTCAAGAAGTACCGCAGAAACCTCTCGATGAGGGCCTGTTATTTAAGCCGTTTTTTCAGCCGTTGCGTGGCTTTGACCAGTGCTTCGCGGATGCCCGTTTCCATGGCTGAGTGGCCGGCGTCGGGAACAATCACGTAATCCGCCTTGGGCCAGCGCGCCGCCAATTTGTCGGCGGTGACGATGGGGCAGACCATGTCGTAGCGTCCCTGGACGATAGCGGCGGGGATGTCAGCGAGGGCGCCGACGTTATCCAGCAGATAATCGTCTTCCAGAAACATGCCGTTTTTGAAGTAATGCGCCTCGATTCTGGCCAGCCCCAGAGAGCCGGGGCCGCTGCCACCCGACGGCGGCGCGAGATTGAAATCAACGATCAGCACCGAACACGATGATTCATAACGATTCCAGGCCTCGGCGGCGGGCAGGTGCACGTCCGGGTCGGGGTCGGTGAGGCGGCGGTGATAGTTTTCAAACAGATCGCCGCGTTCGTCTTCGGGCAGGAAACCGCTGAACGCATTCCAGGCTTCCGGAAAAACGGTCTTGATGCCATAGAGAAACCAGTCCAGCTCGGCCTGAGAGCCCAGGAATACGCCGCGCAGGACGAAGGCCGCACATCGGTCCGGGTGCTTGATGCCGTAGGCCAGCGCCAGGGTTGACCCCCAGGAACCGCCGAACACCATCCAGCGGTCAATGCCGAGATACCGGCGCAGGGTTTCGATGTCGCCGACAAGGAGGTCGGTGGTATTGTCGGACAGTTCCGAAAACGGTTTCGAGCGTCCTGAGCCGCGTTGGTCGTAAATGACGATGCGGTAAAATTCCGGATCGAAAAAACGCCGGTGCGCCGGGTTGGCCCCGGCGCCGGGGCCGCCATGCAGGAAGACCACGGGAAAGCCGTTGGGGTTTCCGGATTGTTCCCAATACATCTCATGAGCGCCGCCAAGTGACAGCGTTCCCGCGTCGAAGGGCTCTATCCTGGGGAACAGCGATTGTCTGCCAGCGTGTGTGTCCATGACCTTGTATCCCAAGTGTATTGGGCTAAAGCGTACCCTCGATTGCGTAGGCCAGCAACCTTACCACTTGCTCGGGGGTTTCGGCGACGGCCATGGCGGCGCCGTCGACCTCCTTTAAGGGATGCGTCAAATCCGGGTCGTGCAGGGTGATCAACGGTTTGCCCAGGGCAGCGGCAAAGCCGGCGTCAAAGGCGGCATTCCATTGTTTGTACTTGTCGCCGAAGCGCACGACGACGACGTCGGAACGCTCAATCATTGTCCGGGTGCGGATGGCGTTGACCTTGGCGCCCTTGTGATCCTTCCAGAAATCACTGCCCTCGGCACCCAGGATGCTAACCCCGCAATCGTCGCTGGAGGCATGATCCGTCACCGGCGCCAGAAGCGTCACCGCCAGGCCGGCTTTGTCGATGCCGCTGGCGATTTGCTCGCGCCAGTCGGAGTGAATCTCCCCTGACAGGTAAACGGTCCAGTTATCGTTTTTCATCAAACTCATTCCGGACAAAAAATCAGGCGGCGGTTTTCTTGTCTTTGAGGTTTTTGACGTAGGCCCGCTCGCAATGGTGCAGGCAATACGGCTTGTCCGGAACCACGGCATCGCCGCAGAAACGGAAATCCTCTTTCCCCGGGTCTCCGTCCGGCCAACAGCACATGCCGGGGCGAAGCTCGTCGAGGCTGATGACCTGGGCCGGTTTCGGTTTCTGTTTGATGGGCGAGCCGCGTTTCTGCAGACCGAGGCGGTGGACTTTGCCGACGACGGCGTTTTTGGTGATGTTCATCCGCGCCCCGATCACGCTGGTGGTAAGGCCTTCATTCCAGAGCGCAATGAGCATGCTGATACGTATGGGGGTCCATTCTTCTGCCATATTTTTTTATTCGGCGCTTAAGGTCGGGCGATCCCAGGTCAGCCAACGTTTTGCGGTCGAAGCCTCCTTATTCGGGGTAAAAACGAGTAAAACGCTACGGACCGACATTAACAATATTTAGATAAATTCGACAACCCCCATACAACATATTGTGTGGATAAGTGGATTTTATTTTGCTGAGGGGGGGCGATATTTCGCACCTGCACAATTATCCTTCCCGCCGCCTCCGGGTTTTCCGTATACTCCGGTAAAATACGTGTGTTTGAGGAACGCCCAACCATGAGCAAGAAGCCCACCTCCGGTCTCGAAGCCCCCGGGCTTAAAGATTGGCGCACGCGCGCGGCGGCGGAACTAAAGGGCCGCTCGCCGGACGACCTTGTCTCGACAACGCCGGAAGGCATCGACATCAAGGCGCTGTATACGGCCGCCGACCTGGAAGGCATCGAAGCGATCAATTCCCTGCCGGGGTTTGAGCCTTACCTGCGCGGCCCGCGCGCCACCATGTATGCGGGCCGTCCGTGGACGATCCGCCAGTATGCGGGTTTTTCGACGGCGGAAGATTCCAACAAATTTTTCCGCGACAACCTGGCCGCCGGGCAAAAGGGCCTGTCCGTCGCCTTTGATCTGGCGACGCATCGGGGATTTGATTCCGATCATCCCCGCGTCGTCGGCGATGTCGGCAAGGCGGGCGTCGCCATTGATTCCGTCGAAGACATGAAAATTCTCTTCGACGGCATTCCCTTGGATGAAATGAGCGTGTCGATGACCATGAACGGCGCCGTGCTGCCGGTGTTGGCGGGCTTTATCGTCGCCGGCGAGGAACAGGGCGTGGACCTGAAAAAATTATCCGGCACCATCCAGAACGACATCTTGAAAGAATTCATGGTCAGGAACACGTATATATACCCGCCCGAACCAAGCATGCGCATCGTCGCCGACATCATCGAATACACGGCGAAAAATATGCCCAAGTTCAATTCCATTTCTATTTCCGGCTATCACATTCAAGAGGCCGGCTCGACCATCGTTCAGGAACTGGCGTTCACGCTGGCCGATGGCCTGGAATATGTGCGCGCCGCCTTGGGCAAGGGTCTCGACGTGGATGACTTCGCGCCGCGCCTGAGCTTCTTTTTCAACGTCGGCATGAACTTTTTTATGGAGATCGCCAAGCTGCGCGCCGCCAGATTGCTGTGGGTGGAATTGATGGCGCCGTTCGCACCGAAAGATCCAAAATCTTCCATGCTGCGCACCCATTGCCAGACATCGGGCGCGTCCCTGGCGGCCAAGGATCCCTACAACAACGTCATCCGCACGACGATTGAAGCCATGGCCGCTGTTTTGGGCGGCACACAAAGCTTGCACACCAATTCATTCGACGAGGCGTTGGCTTTGCCGACGCCCGCGTCGGCCCGCATCGCGCGCAACACGCAACTGGTGATCGCCGAGGAAACCGGCATCGCCAATGTCATCGACCCGCTGGGCGGCAGTTATTATCTGGAAAGCCTGACCAACTCGGTCGCCGCCGAGGCTCGCAAGCTGATTGCCGAAGTCGAAGACCTGGGCGGCATGACCAAGGCGGTGATTGCCGGCATGCCGAAGTTGCGAATAGAAGAAGCCGCCGCCCGCAAACAGGCCCGGATTGATCGCGGCGAAGAAGTCATCGTCGGCGTTAACAAGTACCCGCCGGACAAAGACGATCTTGTCGATCTGCTGAAAATCGACAACGACGCCGTCCGCGAGGGCCAGATCAAACGGCTGGGCGAAATTCGCAAAACCCGCGATCAGGCAGCGTGTCAATCGGCGCTGGCGGCGTTGACCGATGCGGCCAAAACCGGAGACGGAAATCTTTTGGCGCTGTCGGTGGAAGCGACACGCCTGCGCGCCACCGTCGGCGAGATATCGGACGCGCTGGAAAAGGTCTACACCCGCCACCGGGCCGAAGTCCGTTCCGTCACCGGCATTTACGGCGCCGCCTACAAAGACGACGAAGGGTTCCTGCAAATCAGACGCGAAGTCGAAGCCTTCGCCGACACCGAAGGCCGCCGTCCCCGCATGCTGGTGGTCAAGATGGGACAAGACGGCCACGACCGTGGCGCCAAGGTGATCGCTACGGCATTCGCCGATATCGGGTTTGAGATCGATTTGGGCGCCATGTTCCAGACCCCGGAAGAAGCCGCTCGCGAAGCCATCGAAAACGATGTCCACATTATCGGCGTATCGTCCCAGGCCGCCGGCCACAAGACTTTGGTGCCGCAACTGATTGCAGCCCTTCGCGCCGGGGGGGCGGACGATATCCTGGTTGCCTGCGGCGGTGTCATCCCGCCCGATGATTACGGCTTTTTATTCGATGCCGGCGTTGCCGCCATCTACGGCCCCGGTACCAACATCCCGGCAGCGGCGGCCGAGATCATGGACATCATCCGCAAGCGGCGATTGGCGGCGGAGTAACAAAAAAACCGTCCTGAAATTTTAATTCAGAACGGTTTTTATGTTTGGGCCTGCGGCTGTAAGCCCTGGCCGATGCCACCTTCTGCGGTCGCAACTGCCGGACAACCCGGGCGACGGGATTGCGCCGCCGCATTTTTAATTTTTTCATCGGCTGGCACTCCTTTTCAGTTAGCGTTATCCGGGCCGGGGTTATAGCGGAAAGGGGGGCAAGGCGTCTATAGCCGAACCCGATTCCCTCAAAAAACAAGAAAATCTAATTTTGCCTAGACACTATTTGGTGTATAAATCATTGATAAAACGAAACAAGAACATTTTTCTGGACAGGAGGCACGTTTTGTGGACTTCATGCATCAAGAGCGAGTCGCTGGTTCTGACCAGTAACAGGCCATTTCCTGGGACCACTCTTTACAGTCCGCGCACTTAACGCCGCCATCGGCGTATAGGTAGAAGGTGATGCAGCCGCAACTGCAACACCATATTTCCCCTTCTTGGGGTTCTGGAGTACGTGGTCTGAGTGGAATAATGTTTGACATAAGGAAAGCCCAAGATGGTTAAAAAGAAGAGTTACACGAAGTTCAAAGTTGGCAGAGATGCCGGTGACGGAAAATTCATTACTGTCAAGGAAGCCGAGCGCAGAAAAAAAACTGCAATTGTCGAAACGATCAAGCGGCCTAAAAAACCTAGCTAAGACAAAAACTAATTTAGAGGGCGGGTTGGCGTCTACCCGCAAAACGCCCGGTGCTTATCGTTGTGCTTGGCGATTTTTTCGAAATCCTGGCGCACCGGTTCCGGCCACGGCGACAGCGTGCTGAGCCAGTTCTTGGTCAGCTCGGAAAACCTGATCGGCTTTGCCCAGGCGCAATCGGCGTCGATGCTGACCGGCAGGCTACAGGCGGTTAAGGATATCATCGTCGCTATCAGAAACAGCGCGCTCATCAATTTCATCGGCTTTCCTCCGAATGTCATTTCGGGTTTTCAAGATTTCCAGTTGCGCCTTCTCGGCCCCCTGGCGGCGAAGTTGGGTGTCGCGGGCCCAGCCGGCGATCAAATTGAACGCACGAACGAGGCCCGCGACGAGGGATGCCCAACTGCTCACAGTTTGTCTTCGACGCCCTTACGCAGGAACGCCACCGTGATCAGCGGCCAGACGGCCTGGAAGGTTTGGATAAGGTCCAACTCGCCGATCAGATACGCGCCGATGGCGCCGATGATGCCGGTGATGGCGGTGATGTAGGTTTTCTTGCCGGCGAGAAAGCCGCCGCGGGAAATGTCGTACATATTTTTCTCCTTTTATTCGACGTTGTTGTAGAACTTGTGCCGGCCGATATAGGCCGACGGCTGGCGGTCTTTTGCCCAGGGCGGCGTTGCCCCTATGGCGTGATAGTGCGTCGCGCCGCCGGTCCGGTCTTTCAGGGTTCCGGCAAGGGCGCGTCTGGCGATGCGCAGGCAGGACTGAAAATTCCGGTTATCCTTGCCGACGGCCTCGATCTTGGCGCGGTTGGGGTCGTTGTCGTTCCAGCAACTGAACTGCCACGGGCGCAGGCAGACTTCTTCGGCCGTCATTCCCCACCAGTATCCGCGTCGTTCACGGGCGCGCCGGACGCGGTTCATAATCACCGCGGCGACGGCTTCCTTGCCGCGCACCGGCTCGCCCCTGGCTTCGCCGTAGAGCGTGCGGGCCAGGGTATCGACGCTCATGTCTTTGGCCGTCATGCCATTTTTTTTCATGACGGGCCGCCCGGTGTGCGGGGGGGGCAGTTCCAGCTTGTTTTCGATGCGGATCAGATGCGCCGTCAATCGGCGTTCGACTTCTTTCAAATATGTGATCGAGGCATAGGACTTGGCGACCTCGAGCTTGTAGGCGGCGAGGCTTTCACGCAGATACGTCAGCCCGGTTTCAAATTCATGGCGGGCGTCGCTGATGGCGTCATCGA
>LFEN01000006.1 GCA_001510075.1 Alphaproteobacteria bacterium casp-alpha2 | reverse complement strand
ATCATCGCCGTTCTCCTTCTCCATAATCACTGGAAAAAGTGAATCACGTCCACACGGCGATGACAACAGAGTTTTTCAACAGTCTCAGCTATGTGCGGATTTTATACACATGAATAGATCATTCACGGTCGCCCGGAACGAATGGTCGGCGACCAGGCCGGGTCGGATGCATCGACGGGGGTCAGAATTTCCCGTTCGTTATGGCCCGTCAGATCAATGGAATACAAACGCGACCGCCCGCCCCTTCCGTCCTTGGTCGTGCGTTGTTTGCGAAAGAACATCAGCACCCGGCCATTGGGCGCCCAGGTCGGGGCCTCGACCAGGAAATCCTCGGCCAGGAGCCGCTCGCCAGAGCCGTCGGTCCGCATCACGCCGATAAAAAACTGACCGCCGTAAATTTTGGTAAAAGCGATCAGATCACCGCGCGGCGACCATACAGGCGTCGCATAGCGTCCCTTGCCGTAGCTGATGCGGCGCACGCCGCCGCCATTGGCGTTCATGACATACAGTTTCTGGGAACCGCCACGGTCGGAGTTAAAGACAATCTGCTTCGAATCCGGGGAATAGCTGGGCGAGGTATCAATGGCGGAATGGGTGGTTAGTTGCCGTACTTCCCTAGTCCTAAGGTCCATGGTGTAAATCTCGGAATTGCCGTCCTTGGCCATGCTCATGATGACCTTCTGGCCATCGGGCGAGAAGCGGGGCGCAAAAGTCATGCCGGGAAAATCGCCCAGCACTTCTTGGCGGCCGGTATCAATATTGAAAATGTAGACACGGGGCTGATCGCGGTAATAAGAAAGGTAGGTGATTTCCTGCAACGTCGGAGAAAACCGTGGCGTCAGTACCAGCGCATCCCCTTCGGTCAGGAATTTATGGTTTTCGCCGTCCTGGTCCATGATCGCCAGGCGCTTGATGCGCCTGTTTTGCGGGCCGGTTTCAGAGATATAGACGATCCGGGTGTTGAAATACCCCTCTTCCCCGGTAATCCGTTTGTAGACGGCGTCGGCAATGATGTGCGCCACTTGCCGCCAGTTATCGCCGATAGTGACGTAGGCCAGCCCGATCATTTGCTGTTCGGCAAAAACATCCCACAACCGGAATTCAACCCGCAACTGCCCGCCCTGCACCAACTGGGCGCGGCCCTGAACCATGGCCTGGGCGTTTATCACCCGCCAGTCGCCGAAACGAGGCAGGGTCTGCAGGGCAATCTTCGTCTGAATGAAAGCCCGCGGATTTATCGGCCGGAACAATCCGGAGCGCTCCAGGTCGCCGGCGATTACCCTTGAAATGTCTCGCCCAAATTCTATTTCCTCCGTCGTCAAGCCGGTGAAATTGGTCACCGCAATCGGCAGCGGTTCGACCTTGCCCTGGGTGATGTCGATGCGGAGTTCCGCCGCCGCCGACCGGGGGGCCGATACCAGGGCCATCGACAACGCCAACAGGCCAGCCAAGACCAGCCCTGAACGGATGGGTATTTTTTTGAATAAAGCCATCATGCCTAAAACATTTGGCTCGGGTCGAAGATCAAGATCATGTTTTGCCATTGCTGATACTTTTCCGGTGGTAGCTTTAGCGGATTACAACGAGGATTCAAGACCGCCCTGAGGGCGCTTTCGGCGGCGGCGCGAAAAAACGGATCACTTTGCAGGCGGTTTTGATTCAGAATCCGGGCCTGACGGACGGTGCCGTCGGAATTCATCACCATACGAATTTCAATGCTCAGGTCCTGCGCCTCCTTGGCCCCGGCGGGCAGGTTCCAGCATCCCCTGATTTGCTGGCGAACCAAATCAATCTCGCTGATGGCGAGAGGCCGCAAGGGATTATTTTTGACGGACCTGGAACTCAGGGCATTCGCCATTTGCTGTTCGAATGTTTCCTTCTTTTCTTCTTTCTTTTCCTTCTTTTTCTCCGGCGGACGGGCTTTTAGTTTTTCAACCGTCTTCAATACCGACGCGAAGGCATCCGGCGGTTTCGGTTTGCGGCGAGGTTTGACTTTCGCCAGCTTTTTTTGGGGCTTCGGTTTCGACTTGGCCTTTTTTTCAGGCTCGGGCTTAGGCTTGGGTTTTGCCTTCGGTGTCGGTTCCGGTGGCAGGGACGCTAACTCCGGCTTTTCTGCCGGCGGCGGTGGCGGCGGGGGCGATGCCTTGGCCAGCTTTTTCGGCGGCGGTGGTTTCTTGGCTTCCGGTTTCGGCTTTTCTGCCGGCTTTGCTTTAGGCGGCGGCGCGTTGGTGATTTCATCGACATTGACGATATCGACCAAAATCGGCGCATCGCTCATCAAGGGTGCGCGTTGAATATACGGCAATCCGAAATACCCGATCACCAGGATCACCGCATGGAACAGGGTTGAGTAGATAAACGCATCACGCATGGAATCTTTCAATGCAAGGCACCCTAACGTTTCTTTTTCTTCGCCGGCCGCCGCTTAATCTTGCGTTGGGTGACCAGCGCTACTTTTCGGTATCCGGCCGCATTGATGGTTCCCACCACTTCCATCACCCGGCCGTAATTGATGCTGGCATCGCCACGAACAAAAATCCGCACGTCCGGGTTATTCGAGGTGATGGCGGAAAGGCGCGGAACCAGTCCTTCCAGCTCAATTTCCGTTTCCTGCAAATAGACTTGGCCTGCGGCATCAACGGTAATCGCCAGCGGTTCGTCTTCTCCTTTGATGATCGAAGCCTTGGTTTTCGGCAAATCGACCTGCACGCCGACGGTCAACAGCGGCGCCGTGACCATGAAAATAATCAGCAACACCAACATCACATCGACCATCGGGGTGACATTGATATCCGACATCGGGTCCGTCCGATGGCGGCCCCGAAGACGGGCGTTCGTTCGTTGCAGCTTGGCGGCCATCCGGGCGTTACTCCTTGCCGTCCATTTCGCGCGACAGGATAGCGGAAAATTCACCGGCAAAACTGTCCAGACGACCGGCATAGCGGTCCATGGATTTTGTCAGCTTGTTATAGGCAACCACCGCTGGGATCGCCGCCAACAAGCCAAGCGCCGTCGCAAACAACGCTTCCGCGATGCCCGGTGCGACAACGGCAAGGCTGGTGTTCTTGGAAAGGGCGATTGACTGGAAGCTGTTCATGATTCCCCAGACGGTTCCGAACAGACCGACAAAGGGCGCCGTCGATCCCGTAGTAGCGAGGAAATTGATATTGCTTTCGGTCTGGTCCATTTCGCGCGCCATGGTGATCTGCATGACCCGTTCAATACGATCCGCAAGGCCGACGCGAGCATCCGGCTCGCCGTTGCCGCGGTTCGGCGTTCGCCGCCATTCGCGCATGGCGGCGACAAAAACGGCCGACATGGGATCGCGCGGCTGGCTGGCGATCCTCTCGTAAAGTTCATCCAGGGAATTCCCCGACCAGAATGCCTGTTCGAATTCGGTGGAGCGTTGAGACAACCGCCGAAGACCGACGGTTTTCTCAAAGATGATCGCCCAGCACCAGATCGACGCCCCTATCAGAATTAGGATCACCGACTTGACGACGGGGTCGGACCTGAGAAAAAGCGCCCACACGGAAAAATCCAGATTTTCCACCGATCCCCCGAGTGTTGCCGCTTCTATAACTTGGTTTTCCATTTATTAGCCCTATTGCCTATCTAATCGTTTGATTGCGTTCTTTGTTAACCGTGAGCCTTATTTTCGAGCCGGGATCGGATATCCCCCGGCAACCGGCTTGGCCTGCCGTCGAGCTTCATGCAGGCCAGCTTTAATTCCATCTTGACCAGTTCCACCTTGCCCAGCTTGACCCGCTGATCGGCGACCACGGACGCACCGTTGATGGCTTTGATCCGGGTTTCCACGCAAAGTTCATCGTCCAGCTTCGCCGGTTTTCTGAAATCCATCGAACAATGCCGGACTGCAAAGGCGAGACCGTCTTTGAGCATCATGGCGCCACTTTCGATACCATATTCGCGCAACATTTCCGTGCGCGCCCGCTCGGCATATTTCAGATAATTGGCGTAATAGACGATGCCGGCAGCATCCGTATCTTCGTAATAGACGCGAACCGGAAAAACGTGAACGCCGTCAGTCATCGGCTTCATCCTCATCCTCCCCGGAAATCAATTCCAGTTGAGCGATCCCGTCCGGCTGGTGAAGGCCGAGATGGCCGTAGGCTTCCGACGCCAGCGCCCGGCCACGGGGCGTGCGCATCAGGAATCCCTGCTGAATGAGGTAGGGCTCGATGACCTCTTCTATGGTGTCGCGTTGTTCGGAAAGCGCGGCGGCCAGTGTTTCAACACCGACGGGCCCACCGGAAAAATTGTCTGCTATGCACCTGAGGTAGCGCCGGTCCATGGCATCCAGCCCCCGGGCATCGACTTCCAGCCGGTTAAGGGCCGCATCCGCCGCCTTGGCGTCGATTTCATCCGCCCCGTCTACGGCGGCAAAATCGCGCACCCTTCTCAGCAACCGCCCCGAGACCCGGGGCGTACCCCGTGACCGTTTGGCGATTTCCGCCGCCCCGTCCGGCGTCAGGTTCATATCCAAAAGCCCGGCGCCGCGAACGACGATGCGCTGCAATTCTTCTGATGAATAAAAATTGACCCGAAGCGGAATACCGAAACGCTCGCGCAGCGGCGACGTAATCAGGCCCGAGCGTGTCGTCGCGCCGACCAGGGTAAACGGCGGCAGATCAATGCGGACGGACCGGGCCGCCGGCCCTTCGCCGATAATCAGGTCGAGCTGATAATCCTCCATAGCCGGATAGAGAATTTCCTCGACCACCGGGTTGAGGCGGTGAATTTCATCAATAAACAGGACGTCGCGAGGCTGCAGATTGGTCAGGATTGCCGCCAGGTCGCCGGCCTTGGCGATCACCGGACCCGACGTCGCCCGGAAGCCGACGCCAAGCTCAACGGCGACAATCTGGGCCAATGTCGTCTTGCCCAGTCCCGGCGGACCATAAAACAAGACATGGTCCATGGCTTCATTCCGCTTCGCCGCCGCGGTAACGAAAACGGACAGGTTTTCGCATACCTGTTCCTGGCCGACAAAATCCTCCAGCCGGCGGGGCCGCAGACTATTGTCGGGGCCGTCTTCCTGGGCGGCGGCCGGGGCCACCATGCGGGCGTCTTCATTCATGGCTTATCTCGCCACCGCTTCGGCCGGGGCCAGCTCGCCCAGCCCGGCTCTAATCAACGTTTCCACATCGGCGCCATCGCCCAGTTTCCTGGCGGCGCGGCTGACCGCGCCCAAGGCTTCCGAAGGCTGATAGCCGAGATTGACGAGGGCCGAGGCAGCATCTTTGACGGCGCCGCTGAATGCCGCCCCATCGGCTTCGTCCAAGCCCTTTCCAATACCCCCAGTTGGAAAAGCGGTCAGGGCGATATCGCCGACCTTGTCTTTGAGTTCGCTCAATATCCGCGTCGCCAGTTTGTGTCCGACGCCGGGGGCCTGGGTTATCGCCGCCTTGTCGGCGGCGGCGACTGTCTGCAACAGATTATCGGGGGCCAGAACCGAAAGAATAGCCAGCGCCACCTTGGCGCCGACGCCCTGAACGGTGGTCAGCAACTGAAACCAGTCCCGCTCGGCGGCGTCAACGAACCCGTAGAGATGGATATGATCTTCACGGACATGGGTTTCGACCATGACCTCGGCGACTTCCCCCCGACCCAGGCGGCCGAGCGTGCGGGCCGAACAAAACACCAGATAGCCGACGCCGCCAACGTCGATAATGGCCCAGCCATCGCCGGTGCTGTCGATCAGGCCTTTTAGTTTGGCGATCATCGGGCCTGGGCCTCCTGTTGTATCGCGTCGAGTTTTTTTGCCGCTCTCGCTTGGGCGCTGTCGCGGTGATGGGCGTGGCAAATAGCGACGGCCAACGCATCGGCCGCGTCCGTTGTTTCCAGGGTAGCCCCCGGCAGCAGCGTTTTGACCATCATCTGAACTTGCTGTTTGGCCGCATGCCCAGCGCCGACGACGGTCTTTTTAATCAGGTTGGGTGAGTATTCGGCAACTGTCAGCCCGGCATTGGCAGGCACCAGCAAGGAAATCGCCCGGGCCTGTCCCAGCTTCAAGGTAGACATGGGGTTCTTGTTGACAAAAGTCTCCTCAACTGCGGCTTCCGCCGGGTTGAACTGTTCGATGACCCTGATCAATCCATCCTGCAATTGAACAAGGCGCTGCGCCAAAGCCAGCCCCCCGTCGGTGGCGACAACGCCGTCGGCGACATGGATGAGGCGGTTGCCATCGACTTCAATGACGCCCCAGCCGGTAAAGCGCAGTCCCGGATCAAACCCGATCAATCGAATGGTTGCCTCCTGATATCCTGGTCATGGCTGTTTAAGCGCTCAAACGTTCGAGCACGTCGTCATCAATTTCGAAATTCGCGGACACGCGCTGCACGTCGTCATTATCTTCCAGCGCATCGATAAGCTTCAGCAAGGTGGTGGCAGCGTCTTCATCGACGGCAACGCTGGTTTGCGGTTTCCAGTCGAGGCGCGCATCTTCGGCGGCGCCGAATTTTTCCTCCAGCGCATCGCGGACCAGGGAAAAATCATCCGGCGCGCAGGTAACTTCATGGCCGTTTTCGGACGACTCGACATCCGACGCGCCCGCTTCCAGCGCCGCCTCGAACATATCTTCGGCGCTGGCGGCGGTCCCGTAAACAATCAGGCCGACGTGGTCGAACATAAAACTGACGGCCCCCGTCTCCGCCAGATTGCCGCCGAACTTGGTAAAGGCGGAACGAATCTCGCTGGCGGCGCGGTTGCGGTTATCGGTCAGGGCTTCGACGATAACGGCGACGCCGCCGGGGCCATAGCCTTCGTAGCGAATTTCCTCATAGTTGGTATCGTCGCCGCCACCACTGCCTTTCTTGATCGCCCGGTTCATGGTGTCGCCGGGCATGTTGACGGCCTTGGCGGCAGCGACGGCCGTCCTCAGCCTCGGGTTCATATCAGGATCAGGCAGGCCCGATTTCGTCGCCACGGTAAGTTCCCTGATCAACTTTCCAAAAACCTTGGCCCGCTTGGAATCCTGGCGGCCCTTGCGGTGCATGATGTTCTTAAATTTAGAATGACCGGCCATGGTCCAAACCGTTCCCTATATACTGAAATTGATGTGACACCTTATACTACATGTAGTAGGTGAACGCACGGCTGCCGTCCACCTTAATGTCAGACCAATATGTCAATAATGGGGCGGTGATAAAGGCCTAAAGGGGCCATTGTTCTTTCAGCCGACCACCGACGCGCAGCGGGCAGACATAGGTCGCCAGCCCGGAGCCGTTATCGGTTTCGACATAAACGCCGCATAACGTCGCCTCCCCCTCCGCTGGCTCAAGGCGTCCCTGCGGCATCTTGGTGGTGAACCGGCTGGTCGCCAGTTCCTTTTTCATGCCGATGACGGAATCATAATCGCCGGTCATGCCAAGGTCTGTCTGGAACGCCGTTCCCCCCGGCAGGATTTGCGCATCCGCCGTCGGCACGTGGGTATGGGTGCCGACAACCGCAGACACACGGCCGTCCAGGAAATGTCCCATGGCCTGCTTTTCACTGGTCGCCTCGCCATGGAAATCGACGATGATGGCGGCCACCGTATGCCCCATCCGCTGGTTGGCCAAGGCCTCTTCGACGGCGGCAAAGGGATCGTCCAGGGGGTCCATAAACAGACGCCCCATGGGATGAATGACCATCACTTTCTTGCCCTTCGGCCCTTCGTATATCCCGGTTCCGGCGCCGGGGGTTCCTTCGGGAAAGTTCATGGGCCGCAGCAGTTTCGGGTCGCCGTCAATGTATTTGATGATTTCGCGCTGGTCCCAGACATGGTTGCCGGTCGTCACCACATCGGCACCTGCGGCATAAAAGGCCTCACAGATTTTGTCCGTCAGGCCGAAACCGTGGGCCGCGTTCTCGCCGTTGACGATAACAAAATCCAGGTCCAGACGCTGGCGGATATCGGGCAGATGCCGGTCAATGGCCTGGCGTCCGGTCTTGCCGACGACATCGCCGCAAATAAGTATTTTCATGTCAGGGAACCTTCTGGACTTTCTTGTCGGTGACGATCCAATCCAGGGGCTCGTCCGTTGACGAATGCGGCACATGGCCAACCTTCTGACCATAATAGGCCACACCGACGGCAAGGACAGGGCCGGACGCCCTGAGCGCCGCCAGGGTCCGGTCGTAAAAACCGCCGCCCCAGCCCAATCGCATCCCTTGGTCATCGAAAGCCAGCAACGGGACGAGAAGCAAACCGGGAATGATTTCCGGCTCTTCGCTCGCTGGGTGATGGGTGCCGAAATTTCCTTCCTGCAAGGTTAGTCCCGGCACCCAGCGGCGAAACACCAAGGCTTGTTCGGCCCCGACGACCACCGGCAAGGCGATCTCGCAACCCCGTTGATGAAGACTTTCCATTAACGGCCTGACGTCGATCTCCGTGCTCATCGGCCAATAACCGGCGACAGGCCCCGTTGTGCCGGCCAGCACAGCGTTTTCAAGAAATTTACCGGCCAGCATAGCGCCCGCATCAGGACCAGCCTGGTCCACCCATAAGGTTCGGGATTCCTTGGCCTGGCGGCGCATTTCTTTTTTTTCTTCGGATACGGACATGAAACGCAGACTAGCCGGTTATGGAAAAAGGTAGGACGGCACCGCCCAGCCGTCAGCTGAGAATCCTCTGTGGCCTGCAAGTGCAGGTGGGCGCCATATACCGAACCCACGGGTCCGGCAGGGACAGCTCCCGAGGTATAGAAAGCCCCAGGGATATCGAGCCGTAACGAACTGGGCAGAAACCGCCCTGAAGGTATACTTAAGCCTGTTCAAGGCGTTCGGCAATGTTCTCTATGCGCTGGGCCAATTCATCGATATTGGCGCTAAGGTTTTCTTCGGCAGTCATTTTGGCGGCGACCCCCTGATCCGCCGTGCGGGCGGCATCCAATTCCGCATAGACATCGGACAATTCATCGGCCAACAACAAGGACACCATGACCAGAAGACGGGCGTCATCGACTGGGCCTACGGCGGCGACAAGTTCGCCGGCGCGGTTGTCAACATAAGCACCGAGGCGGGCAAGGTGGGCTTCCTGACCGTCATCACAGGCGACCAGATAATCACTGCCGTTGATGGTGACCGTCACCTGGGCCATGCTTATTCCCCCATCGCCGAGCGAAGCCTGCCAATGGCGGCGTCGAGCCGGGACGACGTGTCATCATGCAGCACCTTGAGCCGGGAATTTTCCGCCCGCAACCGTTCCAGTTCCTTGCTACTTTCTTCCGACTTTCCCCGTGCTCCCCCTTGGGAGGCCCCGTTTTGCGCGACGGCTTCAAGGCGTGCCACGGCACCGTCAAGGCGCGCTTTGGCCTGCTCCATTTTGGTCGGTTTTTGCAGATTGCCCTTTTTCACCGAAAACCCGCCCGCCCTGTTTTACCTCCCCGCACGATCCGATGCAGGGCTTTCGGCAGGATAGGCCGGGCAACTTTATTACGTCAATCATTGCTGCAAAAAAAGTGTGCAACTTATTAAAAATGAATAAAAAAATACCCCCGGGGCAACGACGGGGCTTTAACGGTAGGGCAAATAATCCCCATTGACCTTTGGGACCTTTCCTAGGATGTTGGCGCCAATAAAAATAGATGCCAGTTAAGCCTGAATACCAGATTTGATGAAGACGGCGTTGCTGGAAAGGTGGATGGAAACGTTTCGGCATAACCCGATCCTATATTTGAGGGAGGCTATAAAATGGCAATGCGTGTAGGAATTAACGGCTTTGGTCGCATCGGTCGGCTGGTCTTGCGGGGGATTATGGAATCCGGTCGCAAGGACATCGAAGTCGTCGGAATTAACGACCTTGGCTCCATAGAAATCAACGCCCATCTGCTGAAATACGATTCAGTTCACGGCACCATCAGCAACGAAATGATCATCGATAACGGCACCCTCGATTGTGGGATGGGGCCGATGAAAGTTGTCGCGGAGCGCGATCCCGCCAAGCTTCCCTGGGGTGAATTGGACGTAGATGTTGCATTCGAATGCACCGGGTTTTTCACCGACAGGGAATCGGCGTCAAAGCACCTCGACGCGGGCGCTAAGAAAGTTCTGATCTCGGCCCCAGGTAAAGAAGTCGACATGACCGTCGTCTACGGTGTCAATCACGACAAGCTGGAAGCCCACCACACCGTGGTCTCGAACGCTTCGTGCACGACCAATTGCCTGGCTCCCGTCGCCGATGTCCTGAATAAGGCCGTCGGTATCGAGAAGGGCTTCATGACCACCATCCATGCGTATACCGGCGATCAACGCCCGCTCGACACCATCCACTCGGACCCCAGGCGGGCCCGGGCCTGCGGCGTTTCGCTTATTCCGACGTCAACGGGTGCGGCGGCCGCCGTCGGCCTGGTTTTGCCGGAACTAGCCGGAAAACTGAGCGGCACCTCCATCCGGGTGCCGACCCCCAATGTATCGTTGATCGATTTGACCTTTACCGCGAACAAAGACACCACGGTGGAAGAAATCAACGCCGCCATGAAGGCAGCCTCCGAAGGGCACCTCAAGGGAATCCTGGGTTATGTGACCGATGATCTTGTATCCATCGACTTCAACCATAACCCGGCCAGCTCGACTTTCGATGCGACCCAGACCCAGGTCATCGACGGAAACTTCGTGCGGGTGCTGAGCTGGTATGACAACGAATGGGGTTTCTCCAACCGCATGCCGGATACGGCGGTTGCCATGCACAATCTCGGCTAAGCAATCCAGATGTCGCGAAACGAAAACCCCCGCGCCCCGATGAAATGGGGGCGCGGGGTTTTTGTCGCCCTGATTCAGCCTTCAAAGTCGGAGATTTGGAGGGCAATTTCGACGCGGCGGTTTTTAGCCTGATTTTCCGGGGTGGTGTTTTTCACCAGCGGGCGGCTATCGGCGAAACCTCTAACGGTGATCCGGGACGGTTTTACGCCGGCCTTCTCCATCAGGAAGTGAACCACGGTGACGGCGCGGGCCGTCGACAAATCCCAGTTGGAACGGAACCGGGCCGTCGAAATGGGTGAGTTGTCCGTATGCCCCGACACCAGTATCTGCCCCTGGGTGGCTCTCAGGATACTGGCAATTCTCAGCAGCGTCGGGCCGAAATCACCGGCCAGGTCGGCGCCGCCCGGAATAAACGAGGTGGCGCCGGGGAAACGGATGACGATCCGGTCACCCTCATCAATCAGAAGAACACGCGACGACGCCAATTCGCGTTCCATGGAACGCCTGAATTGCCAGAGGAAGCTTCTTTTGGCTTTCTGCTGGTTGTCAAACTGAACGATCCCGGCGGTCGACGACAATTTGGGTTGCGGTTTCGCCTTGCTGCGCCCAGGGCCTGCCTGTCCGGGCTGGGCGGTTTGCTGAGAGGTCGTCGCCAATACTTTTTCGCCCTTGAGAAAGGCATCGCGCATGGGACCGGCGTTCTTGTTGAAACTGTCACTATCGACATTGGAAAACGACAACAACAACACGAACAGGGCAAACAATAACGCCATCAGGTCGGCGAAGGTCACCATCCACCGGGGGGCGCCCTCGATTTTCCTGCGTTCGAGTGCCGTTATCTTCACTATTTATCGGTCCCTCTTCTCTTTCGACGCTCACCGCCCTCATCGCCGCCATCCCCCTCCCTTCTATTATTGCCGGAGCGCTGTTTTTCAGGCAGGTAGGCCTCCAGCACATCGAGCACGATGGTCGGGTTGTTGCGGGCCTGGATTTGCATAATGGCTTCGATAATCAACACCCGGTTGGCTTTTTCGATTTCGTTCTTGGCTTCCAGCTTGTCGGAAATCGGCAACGCAATAAGCTGCGCAATCAAGACGCCATAAAGGGTCGTCAGCAACGCCACGGCCATGGCCTTGCCAATAGTTGTCGGATCCTCCATGGAACTCAGCATCTGCACCAAGCCGACCAGGGTGCCGACCATACCGAAGGCAGGCGCCGATTCGCCAATGGCGCGGAAAACCTTTTCGCCGACTTCCTGGCGCTGGATCGCCAATTCCATTTCACTGGTCAGCAGTTTTCGAATCACGTCCGGTTCTCGACCGTCGGCGCATAGCTGAATGCCTTTTTTAAAGAAGGCGTTTTTGACACTGATTCGCTCCAGCCCCAACAGTCCCGCCTTGCGCGCCCTTTTGACCATGCGCATGGTCAGATCGATGATTTCCCGGGGGCTTTCGCGTTCGTTGACGAAGGCTGCCTTGGTGCCGACGAAGAAGGCGACAAACACACCGGAAATGGGAAACTTGATCAGCGTCGCGGCGATGGTGCCGCCGAGGACAATTAGGAAGCCCGGAAGATTGAGAAAAATTGACAGTTCCGAACCCGTCATGATGGCAAGCGTCACGACGGAAACACCCATGACCAAACCAAGAAGTGTCGCTATATCCACTAAAACCTCTCCATCAAGGGGAACTGAGCATAGAATATTTACCAGAAAATCATTAGATTTCAACTTTATAGGGGAAACAAGTGATATCCATTTTAATCGGTTTGGACTGAGACCCTCCATGAATGACCGCCCGATCATTATTCACAGCCTGGAAGACGCCAAAGCCGCACTGGCTGTCGCTGCTGAGCTGGGCGTTCCCGTCACCCTCAGAAGTGCGCCGGGGGCAGGACGCTATCTGGGGGCTAGTGTGTTCAGGGATATGGTTGACGAAGCGGCGGGCTCGGCCCCGCCCGTCACCGTTACGACCATCTTCGACTGTGGCGACGACCCTGGTCTCGCCTTGGGGGCATTACGCTTAGGCTTGAAGGTCATCCGTACTAGTATAACAGGCGATGCAAAAGACCGGATCGCCGAAATTGCCGCCCAGACAGATGCCCGCATTGATGAAGATATCTCCATGCCGGTTCTCGATCTTTTGCCATTGGAAGACAAAGAAGCAGCCCTGAGAAGCTGGCTCAGCCAAGGGAAGTGAAATGCCGATAAATGAAGAAGACCCCGGTTGCCGTCTCTATCTGGTTACGCCGCCCCGGATTGAACTGGCGACGTTCCCCTCGTCTCTGGCCCAGGCCCTGGACGGCGGCGATGTCGCCTGTCTGCAATTGCGCCTGAAGGATGCCCAAGATGATGACATCTGTCGGGCCGTGGAAGCTCTGCTCCCCCTATGCCGGGGACGCGGTGTGCCGCTGATTTTGAACGATCGCCCGGACCTTGCCCGCCAAACAGGTTGCGACGGCGTACATATTGGCCAAGAAGACGCGACCTACGCAGACGCCCGCGAGGCTGTCGGCGACAGTGGAATTGTCGGTGTAACCTGTCATGATTCCCGCCATCTGGGTATGGAAGCCGCCGAACAGGGTGCCGATTACGTTGCTTTCGGGGCCTTCTTTGCCACCGAAACCAAGCAGGCGAGTACCCGCGCCCCTGTCGAAATTCTGCAATGGTGGTCAGACATCATGGTTGTTCCGGTCGTCGCCATCGGGGGCATCACCCCGGATAACTGCGCCCCGCTGGTTCGCGCGGGGGCCGATTTTCTGGCCCTGGTCTCCGCTGTATGGGATCACCCGGACGGCCCGGGCAAGGCCGTCGAAATCTTCAACGCGGTCATTTCCGAATCCTCTTAGAAGCCACCATTGCCTTGCCACAAGCGACCTGTTAGCTTCCGCGCCTCAACCTCATCTACGGTCAGAAATTATGAAAATTAACGGTAACGCCATCCGCCCCGGTATGGTCATCGAGCATCAGGGTAATCTGTGGCGGGCGGTCAAAACCGCGCACACCCAGCCTGGCAAAGGCGGCGCCTATTTGCAGGTGGAGCTCAAGGACATCCGCCACGGAACCAAGCTCAATGAACGCTTTCGCTCGTCGGAAACGGTGGAACGCGCGCATCTCAGTCAAAAGAAATTTCAATTCCTGTACGCCGAAGGCGACATGCTCAACTTCATGGACGCAGAAACCTTCGATCAGATCGCTATCAGCCAGGATTTGGTCGGCGAAGATCAACTGCCATATCTGCAAGATAACATGACCGTCACCATCGAAAGCTACGAAGACGACCCCATCGGGGTGCAGCTTCCAGATACCGTGGCCCTTGCCGTCACCGAGGCCGATGCCGTGGTCAAGGGACAGACGGCGTCTTCGTCTTACAAACCGGCGATGCTTGAAAATGGCGTCAAATGCATGGTGCCGCCCCATATTGAGGCCGGCACCCGCATCGTCGTCAACACTGCCGATGGTTCCTACGTGGAGCGAGCGAAGGACTAGCCCTCCTTCCTTCAAAGGTTTTCCTAATGGTACAGCGCTCGGCAATTTTGAACGTTATGACGATCGCCGCGCAAAAGGCAGCGCGGGGCCTGGTCCGTGATTTCGGTGAAATCGAACACCTTCAGGTTTCGAAAAAAGGGACCGCGGATTTCGTCAGTAATGCCGATAAAAAGGCTGAAAAAACGATCGTTTACGAGTTGTCGAAAGCCCGCCCGAACTTCGGTTTTCTGCTTGAAGAAGGTGGCGAAATCAAAGGCTCGGACACCTCAAATCGCTGGATTGTAGATCCCCTGGACGGCACCACCAACTTTCTCCACGGGCTTCCTCACTTCTCGATATCGATTGCCTTGGAGCGGGACGGCGAACCGGCCGCCGGGGTCGTTTACGAACCCCTGACCGATCAGATGTTCACCGCCGAAAAAGGTCAGGGTGCCCACCTCAACAACCACCGGATCAGGGTTTCAGGGCGCCATGAATTAACCGAATCGCTATTTTGCACCGGCATCCCTTTTGCCGGTCGCGGGCCGCAAACCGACCACGAGCGTTTTTTGAAGCAACTGGGCGCTGTTATGGACGTATCGTCGGGGGTACGGCGTTTTGGTTCCGCCGCCCTTGATCTCGCCTATGTCGCCGCCGGGCGCTACGAGGGTTTCTGGGAATCCGGCCTGGAAGCCTGGGATATGGCCGCCGGGATTATCCTGGTACGCGAAGCCGGCGGCTACGTTACGGACCTGAAGGGTGGAAACGGCATGATGCAAAGCGGCGAAATCGTCGCCGCCAACGATCTGCTGCACGTGAAGCTCAGGGAAATCCTTTCCCAGGCTGAAAAATAACCGCCCTCTCTCATCATCCCTCCTCATTCTTTATTACCTTGCAAACCAGTTGTTTGTGGGCTTTTCCTTGGTTATGGTTAGGCCAAGAGATATGAGGGAATTGGCTGGCGGCCAGACAAGAAGGCCTCAGCATTGATGGGATACTCCAAAACCATGAACACCCTGGCTGCTATGTATCAGGTTCCGGTGCGCCGTTTTTTTCTCGCGGTCATTGTCACAACGCTTCCCTGGGCTTTTGCCGAAGCGCAAAGCGTTGATCTAAGCACCAACAACGTGGATGTCGATCTCAGCGTCATTGATCAAGCAGGGTCCGTTCCATCACCTGGACTGACGTATGGGACCCCGCCCGGTTTCAGCACCCCACGCTCGGGTCTCCTCCTGCCAGGCGCTACCCCTCCCCGATCACGCCTTCATGTCGCAGCCCCCGAAGAAACCGGCAGGATCAAATTAAGGCCGCCTGGGACAAAATCTAAAAAACCGGCCAAGCGCGTTGCCAGAAAAAAAGTGCGCACGGCGAAACCTAAACCGCCCATGCCCGCCAAGCCGGCGCTTCCAGCCAGCAAGCCGCCGGCTCCGTTGACCGCCTCTGCACCACCGGCTCCCCCGGTGCCGAAAGAACCGGCAAAACCAGCCAAGGCCCCTGAAAAGGCGAAGATGGTGGCGAAGAAAACGCCTGAAAAAACGGCCAAGGCGACGCCGCCGGTTGCACCACCGGCCCCGCCGAAAGCGGCGCCCTCGCCACCACCTGCGGCGGCCCCGGCCAAGGATAAAACTGTCTCTGTTTCTGTTCCAAAACCGGCCCCTGCGAAAAAACAACAGGCATCATTACCGTCGGCAAAAGATACGCTTAAAAAGGGCCGGGCGCTTCAGGTCGTTTTCGGCACTAAGGTCTCCAAGCTGCCCGATAACGCCAAACCCGACTTGCTGGGATTGGCCAAGAAGCTCAAGGGCAAAGACAACCTCCGACTGCAACTGCTGGCTTACGCCGGGGGAAAAGACCTTTCTTCGAGCAAAGCCCGGCGCATGTCCCTGTCGCGTGCGCTATCCGTCCGCTCGTTCCTGATTGAAAGCGGCGTACGCAGCACCCGCATTGATGTCCGTGCCTTGGGCAGTAAAACGACGGAGGATCCTGTCAACAGGGTCGATGTGAACATCGCCGAAAGATGATTACCGAAGCCCCGCCCATGACCCGGCCACGTAAATATCTTATCCGGATGGTTGTCTTTGTTGTCGCGGTCATTGGCCTGTCCGGATTTTTATTCCTTACGCTCAGAGATGCCTTTCTGGCCAACGCCCCCCTTAACGGTCTGATCGTCGGGGTGCTGCTCCTCGGCATCATCTATAATTTCCGCCAAGTGTTGATGCTGTACCCGGAAGTTTCCTGGATCGAAAATTTCCGCACCGAGGCAATTTCCGTATCCGAGGCCCAACCGCCCAAGTTGCTGGCGCCGATGGCCACCATGATGGCCGAACACCGGGACCGGGACCGGCTCAGCCTGTCGACGCTGGGCATGCGTTCCCTGCTCGACGGCATTGTTTCCCGGCTCGACGAATCTCGCGACCTTTCACGCTACACCATCGGTTTGCTGATTTTTTTAGGTCTTCTGGGTACGTTCTGGGGACTGCTGGAAACCGTATCCTCCATCAGCCAGGTTATCGGGGGCTTAAGCGTTGACGGCGGCGACGGCGCCGCCGTATTCGGCGAATTAAAGAAAGGGTTGCAGGCACCCATGGCCGGCATGGGAACGGCATTTTCCTCATCCCTGTTCGGGTTGGCGGGTTCCCTGGTCCTTGGGTTCCTGGATTTACAAGCCAACCAGGCGCAGAACCGGTTTTACAACGACCTGGAGGAATGGCTCTCCACCGTTACCCGGCTGGCGACGGGTTCGTCACTGGCGGAAACCGACCAATCCATCCCTGCTTATGTCCAGGCCCTTCTGGAGCAGACAGCGGAAAGCCTCGAAAACCTGCAAAAAACCATCGCCGGAGGAGAAGAAAGCCGGGCTTCCGTCAACAACAGCATTATGACACTGGGCGAGAAACTGGAGTTGTTGACCAACCACATGCGCACCGAACAAACCCTGATGAAGGGGTTGGCGGAATCGCAGATGGAAATGAAACCCATACTGGCGAAGCTCGCCGCCGGGGCTGAAACGGGTGGCCTGGACGAAGGATCGCGCAACCATATACGCAACCTTGACCTTTATCTTACCCGCTTGACGGAAGAATTAAGCGCCGGGCGGAATGAATTAATCCAGCAGCTTCGCAGCGAGATCAAATTACTCGCCCGCACCATCGCCGCCTCAGGCAACGAATAAAACAGGGGCTCCGGATCATGGCCGCCCTCTCCCGCCGCCAACGTCCGACAAACATCTGGCCCGGTTTCGTCGATGCCCTGGCGACATTACTGATGGTCGTCATGTTCCTGCTGATGATTTTCGTGCTGGCACAATTTTTCTTGAGCCAAGCGCTATCGGGCCGTGACCAGACCCTGTTACGGTTGCAAAATCAGGTCGGCGAGTTGGCCGAGCTTCTGTCGCTTGAACGCAAAGCCAACAAGGATTTAAGCAAGAACGTCCAGCAATTGTCGGAGGAACTGCAAATTTCCGTGGCGCTGCGCGATGATTTAAAAACCACCGTTTCCACCTTGCGTCAGCGTACTGAGGAAACGGAGAAAAAATTAGCCGAAACCCTGCAAGTCGTCGAAGCGGACAAATCGAAAATTACTGCCCAGTTGGAAGAGATTTCCGGCCTGGCGAAGGATATTGCGGCGCTTCGGGCGCTCAGGGAAGAATTGCAGGCCAAGGTCGCCGAAATGGCCGGCAAATTGGATCAGTCCGGCAAAAAGCTGTTGGCCGAGAAAGATATTTCCAAAAGCGCCCGCGCCCAAGTGGCGCTTTTGAACCAGCAGATGGGTGCCCTTCGGGAGACCTTGGCGAAAATTTCAAAGGCGCTGGAAATATCGGAAAAACTGGCCATTGACCAAAAGGTCCAGATCGCCTCTCTCGGCTCGCGACTGAACGCGGCCTTGGCCAACAAAGTTCATCAATTAGGCCGCTACCGTTCCGAATTTTTCGGCAGACTTCGTGACATACTGGGACAACAACAGGGCGTTCGAATTGTCGGCGACCGCTTTGTCTTTCAATCCGAAGTCCTTTTCACCAAAGGCTCGGCCGATCTGGGAGTCGCCGGTCAGAAACAATTATCCAAGCTGGCGCAGACTCTTAAACAGATTGCCGGCGAAATCCCCAGCGACATCGATTGGGTCCTGCGCGTCGACGGGCACACGGACAAGGACCCCATCAAGACCGCCCGCTTCCCGTCAAATTGGGAATTATCCTCTGCCCGAGCCATCTCGGTCGTTCAGCAACTGATCGGGGAAGGCCTGCCACCAAACCGGCTGGCCGCCACCGGGTTCGGCGAATTTCAGCCCCTCGACGACCGTTCCGATGAAATCGGAAAACGGCGCAACCGACGAATTGAGTTGAAATTAACCCAGCGCTGACCCATTCCCCTATACCAAGATACAGTTACAAGGGAAGTTCCGCCGATTATGGTGATCCTGTTTTTCATCGTTCTCATTGATTTGATCGGTTTCGGTATCATCATTCCGTTGCTGCCGTTCTATGCCGAACATTATCAGGCGACGCCCTTTATGGTCGGGCTGATAATGGCGACCTATTCGTTCACTCAATTCCTGGCGGCGCCGTTTTGGGGGCGGCTCAGCGATCGTATCGGCCGGCGCCCGGTCCTCTTGGTCAGCCTGGCCGGTGCGGCGCTTTCCTATGTATGGTTGGGATTTTCGGAAAGCCTTTGGATGTTGTTTATGGCCCGGGCAGCCGGTGGCTTCATGGCCGGAAACATATCCGCCGCATTCGCCTATGTTGCCGATGTCACCACCCGGGAAAACCGCGCCAAGGGTATGGGGATGATTGGAGCCGCTTTTGGGCTGGGATTTATCGCCGGACCGGCTATCGGCGGAATTCTCGCCGGTTCCGATCCGGTCAATGCCGATTTCCAAAGCCCGGCTTTCGCCGCTGCCGGTCTTTCATTTGTCGCCCTGGGCTTTGCAGTGGTGATGCTGAAGGAATCCCTGTCTGAGGAAATTCGTAACAGACTGTCGAAAGAGCCCCCGAAAAGGCGATTTGAAATGTTCACTGAAGCCGTCAAACGCCCCAATGTCGGGTTGTTGATTGCGTTAACATTCCTCGCCACCTTTGTTTTTGCCGGACTGGAATCCACCTTCGCCATGTGGTCGAGGCGCCAATTCGGATGGGGACCGGAACAGAACGGCTATCTGTTCGCCATGGTCGGATTGATGAGTGCCCTTATTCAGGGCGGACTTGTCGGTCGTTTGGCCAAACGCTTCGGCGAAGCAAGACTGATCATTCAAGGAGCGTCGGCGCTGGCGATCGGGATGTTGTTGATTCCCTTCAGTTCCAGTGTGCCGGTTCTGGTGGTGGCGATGGTTATCGCCGGGTATGGTTTTTCCATCATATCCCCTTCACTGAGCAGCCTTATTTCCCTTCAAGTAGGCGAGCACGAACAAGGCGGCATCATGGGGGTTACCCGCTCAGCATCAACAATGGCGCGCTTTACCGGCCCTGCCTGGGCAGGGTTTCTGTTCGGCGCCATGGGCCGGGATTGGCCCTATTTTGCGGGTGTCCTGATAATGGGTGTTGTCATTATTCTGGGGATTAGGGCCTTGCGCTCCCTTGAGTCCAGCAATGAAAGCAAAAACCTTTCTAAATCCCCTTGAATACGGCTTGTATCCCCTTGGGGCTTCCCGTATATAAGGCGCCTTCACAGATGAAGAAGAACGATGAAAAAAGACATCCACCCGGATTACCATGAGATTACCGTCCAGTTGACCGACGGTAGCACCTACACGACTCGTTCAACGTGGGGCGCAGCTGGCGATCTCATGAAACTGGATGTTGACCCCAAAACCCATCCCGCATGGACCGGCGTTCACCGCCTTCTCGACAGCGGCGGGCAATTGGCCAAATTCAATAAAAGATTCAAGGACCTGGGTCTTAAGGGCTAAGCCCCTTTTTTTCGTACTTGCCTTAAGCCTTGATTGAAAGCTCCTGGTTTGACCGGGCTTTCTCTATCTAAAAAACCCCCGAAATGGGATATATGTCACAGGGCATAGGTCCGCAAATTTTTCGCCCATAACTGGGTTTGTCCCCTATATTGGGTTTTGCTAAGATTGTTGAATTAAGGGTTGGATTTCTATTTTCCGTATAGGGTTGCGCCGTAGCGGCTTTGAAGCGTGGGCTTCCGACACCATCTAAACAAATGATACTTATAGATTTTTCTCTTTAAAATATTAAAGGGAACCTGCGAGTTGGAAGACCGATGCCAGAAATAGTAAATTACGAGGTTCAGGTGCAGCAAAGCGGGCGATGGAGCATCCACGCCCGTTTCCAGAGCCATCAAAAAGATGCCGCCATCGATGAGGGAAAGCAGCTAGACCATCTCAGTACCGTCGAAGCCGTCAAGGTCATCAAGGAAGTCTATGACTCCGATGAGGGCTTCCATAACGAATTCATCATCTACAAAAGCCCGGGCCTGAAATCCGGCGGCGGCGGCCAAAAATCTTCCAGTGCATCCATGGGCCATAACCCCAGCCAGGACACGTCCTGGATTACCCAGGATGATGAAGACGATTTTGAAGATACCGCCACCAAGCGCCGGAAAGCCCGAGGCCGGATCAAGCCACCGAAAAAAAAATCGACCATGACGGTGGTTATGGTCAAGCTTCTTTTGGTGGTCCTTTTCAGCCTTATTATTGGTGGTGTTTTTGCTGCCCTGGCTGATGAGTTGGTGGGCGGCAAAAGGTTGTTCGGTGTTAATTTCGTCGGCAATGCGGAATCCAACCTTCTCATTTCCGTGTTTGTCGTTTTCTTCCTGGTCAGCCTCCTCATAATGTCCATCACCGTGATGCGCGGTGAAACGCTTCAATCCTCGCCACAGATGAAAGCGGCAAAACGCGCCAAGCAGGCTGCGGATAAGGCACGCACGAGAGCCGCCCAGCAAAAGCCGCAACAGCCGCAACCAGCAAAATCCCCAAACGGGCAAGGCGCCCAGGCGGGGCCCAGCGCCGAAACCATGGAAGGCGGAAAGGAAAACACGCTCGACAATCTGGAAGCCGCCATGAAGGGGGTTGAAGAATTTCGGGTAGAGCAAATAACCAACGAAGAAAAGGCCACCGAAAACGCAGCCACGACAGACCGTCTTCAGGCCGAATTGAATAAAGGCAAGGAACCGGAAGAGGCTAAACGCGCCGTCGTCCTTGATGCCGAAACCCACGCAAAAGCAAAGCCCCCCGAGGTCGACCCCCTATCGCCGGTGGATGAAAAGCAAAAAGCCTACATGTTGAAATTTCTCAGTTCAGGCCTTGAGGGAAGTCAGACCGACCAAAAGAATATGGATAACTTCAACAAGTTCGGCGTCAATTTGTATCTCGCCGGGGCCTGCGAAATCCTTTCCCAAAAAAGAAACATGGATATCCGGGCACGCTCGAAAATCTTGTCCGACTGTGTACAGGTCATGGGCTTCAAGCGGTCCCATGCGGCATCTTTCGCTGACCGCTACGAGGAATACCTGATGGCCGATGCCCGGTACATGCAAATGTTCCAGGCCGGGCGAAACGCCATCAATATCTTTCTCACGGATGAAACCGTCGCGCCAAGGCTGTTGGATAATGCGCTTACCCAATGGAACAAGCCCAAGCAACAGGAAGAGCAATCCGGCCCGATCACCGTGATGTTTACGGATATCGCCGGGTCGACGGCGATGACCCAATCGCTGGGTGATGCAGGGGCCCAGCAAGTGGTTCGAGCCCACAATCGGATCGTCCGCGAAGCGCTAAGCAACAACGCCGGAAAGGAAGTCAAACACACCGGCGACGGCATCATGGCGTCGTTCAACAAAACTTCCGACGGCGTAGACGCCGCCATCGAAATGCAGCGGGGAGCGGCGCTGCATAACCAACAAAACCCGGACCTCCCCCTGCATTTTAAAATCGGGCTCAATGCCGGTGAGCCCATCGCTGAAGACAACGACTTGTTCGGGACAACGGTGCAGCTTTCGGCCCGCATCGTCGATAAGGCATCTGCCGACGAAATTTACGTTTCTGAAATCGTCCGCGGAATTTGCGCCGGAAAAGATTACAAATTTACCAATCAGGGGGGGTTTGCCATGAAAGGTTTCGGCGACGAAATCACCCTTTATGAAGTATTATGGTCTGACGACGGCGAAATTCAGAACCCCGGCGAATAACCCTTTCCCCCCTGTTCTCCCTTCTCTTGCGCCTTGGGAGACGTCTCCTTAGTTTTCCTGTAAAATATACCGATTTTGGTTTTTTAAGTCCCAAAAGGGTTTTAACCTTAGGAGCTTATTGCCTCTTTGGGGCTTGATGGGGTTTTTGGGGCGGGTTTTCTGCTCGGAAATGGTGAAATGGCATCCGTTGATTAACCATGACAGATCATTCTAGTTACGAAGTTCAAGTACAGCAGGATGGACAATGGACCATCCACGAAACCTTTCCCGGCGACCAGAGGGAAGAGGCCATCAACGAGGCCACCAAGCAGATTAGCGAATTGAGGCATCTGGATGCGGTCAAGGTCATCCGCGAAACCCTCAATGACGAAACTGGCGTTTTCAACGAAACAGTCGTTTTCAAGAAAGCCCAGGAAAAGCCCATGGTACGCAGGGTCCCGACGAACCTTGGCCGGAGGGGAAAAACACCTGCCCGCCAAGAACGAACTGCGCCCGCAAAGAAAAGCAACGAACCCCAAGAGTCGTCTTTAACGCGTGTTGTCGGTATCCTTTTTTTCATCGTCCTGTTCTGCCTCTCCTTATCCGGGCTTTTGGCCTTTGGTATTTCGGAAGCCCTGAGTGGAGAGAGGCTCCTTGGCGTACGCTTCGTAGGCTCTGCCAAAACCAATTTATTTATTGGCACTTTCATCATTTCGTTCCTTATCTCCGTGGGCGTATCGTCCCGCATTTTTATGAAGGACGTAAAACTCAAAAAATCGAAACAAAATCGGTTGGTTCTGTGGATTCTCGGAATGTTGGCGCAGATGGCGAAACAGAGCGCGGCGAGACGGGCAGCCCAGGAAGCCGCAGCCAGGAAAGCGATGGCCCAAAGAGCCATGGCCAACAAACCAGCCCCTCAGCCCAGCGAACAAACCTTGGCCGAAGAGCCTAAAGAAGAGGCCCCCGCGGAAGAGACGGCGCCGGAAGAAACCCCGCCGGCGACCGGCGAGCTATCCCCCACTGCAGAGAAACTTAGGGGCTATATGATTAACTTTCTTGGAAAATCTATGGAAGGATGCCAAACCGATTTGGATAAACTGGACAGCTTCAACAAGTTCGGCCTCAGCATGTATATGGCGGGCGCCTGCGAAATCCTTTCCCAGCAGGGGAAAATGGATGCCGCGTCGCAATCCAAAATCCTTGCCGACAGCGTCATGTCGCTTGGTTTCAAGAAGTCTCATGCCGCCTCCTTCGCCGAGCGCTACGAAGAATACCTGATGTCCGATGCGCGCTACATGCAGATGTTCCAGAGCGGACGTAACAGCATCAATATTTATCTCACCGATGAAGGTTCCGGCGGCAGGCTGCTGGATAACGCCCTCACCGAATGGAATAAGCCCAAGCAACGAGAAGAACAGACAGGCCCCATTACCGTGCTGTTTACGGATATCGCCGGATCGACAGCGATGACCCAGACAATGGGAGACGAAGGCGCACAGTTGGTTGTGCGTGCCCACAACCGGGTCGTCCGCGAAGCACTCAGCAACAACGCCGGCAAAGAGATCAAGCACACCGGGGACGGCATCATGGCGTCGTTCAATAAAACTTCCGACGGCGTTGATGCCGCTATCGAAATGCAGCGAGAAACCGCCAAGCACAATCAAGAACACCCTGATTTGCCCCTGCACCTGAAAATCGGTCTCAATGCCGGCGAGCCCATTTCCGAAGATAATGATTTGTTCGGCACCGTGGTCCAGCTATCGGCCCGCATTGTCGATAAGGCCTCCGCCGATCAAATTTTCGTTTCCTCAATCATCCGTGGCATTTGTTCCGGCAAGAATTACAAATTTACCAACCAGGGCGGGTTTGAAATGAAGGGATTCGGCGAAGAAGTAGTACTTTACGAAGTGATATGGGATGAAACTGCTGACGCTATCGCCGAAGGGGCGGAAAGCCCCGCCCCTGAAACAGAAACCCCGCCTGCGGAAAGCCCCCCGGCGACAACCCCTGAACCTGAATAAGCCAGCCCCCCATGCCCCTCACCCTTGCGGTCAAATTTCAGCCTGCCTATATGAGGGATGGACGGCGGATGCCTGATGAACAGGGTCCGGCGTATGATCCCTGGGGGAAGTCTAATATTTTGTTTTTGGATTTCACCTCAGGCCCGCGATTGGGATTTGACCATTAAAGGTCCATCTCGGACTTGGTAGGCCCTTGAACCATGTAGCTTCTAAAGGAGGATATGGCTATGCGTACTATCGATTTTTCACCCCTATTCCGTCATTCCGTTGGCTTTGACCGCATGCAGGAATTGCTCAATTCGGCTAACAGATTGGAGCAGTCCCAGAATAGTTACCCGCCTTACAACATCGAACAGATTGGCGAGGATGGCTACCGCGTCTCCTTGGCCGTTGCCGGGTTCAGCGAACAGGACCTGGACGTGACCACCAAGGAAAATACCATGGTGGTAACCGGTAAAATAGCCGACGAGGCGGGCGAGAAGACCTTTCTGCACCACGGCATCGCCGGACGCGCCTTCGAGCGCCATTTTGAACTGGCCGATCACATCAAGGTGGTAGGTGGCAGCCTGGAAAACGGATTGCTCAACATTGATCTGGTGCGCGAAATCCCTGAAGAGAAAAAACCGCGCAAGATCACCATCGAAACCACAGATGCCAAGCGGATCGAGAAAAAAGCCGCTTAGGCGCAGCTAAATCAGGAAAATGGGTGGGGTGTGTTAATCATAATGCGCCCCATCCTTTTCCAGGACGCCAACAACAATGTTTAACGCGATTGGTATTGCCCTCGATTGGATAATCCGGCTGTTGCCGGCGGCGGTTCTATTATCGCTCGCCTTTGCCCTGGATGGCGGTCTCAGATGGCTTGGCCTGTTAGGTATCCCCGCCCTTTTCTTTGCCCTCAGCAAGGACTGCCCCCGGTGCGGCCCCTACAACAAGGTCAGCGGCGCCGCTAAAACCAGATTTTATACCTGGCCCGGTCACTGATAAGGACATTGATAAGGCCGCTGATTAGCTGAATTTCTCGAAAATTTTTCTTTGATCGTCGGCAATAGGTTGCGATTTCAGCGTCTCCGCATCAACCAGGACATGAACGAAATGACCGCTGGCGGCGGGCGCGTCCCCGCCTTCCCCGAACAAGGCAATTTCAAAGGTGACGCTGGAATTACCGATACGTTCGACCCGCAGTCCGACCTCTATTGTTTCCGGAAAGCTAAGCGGTCGGTGGAACCGGCACAGCGTCTCTACGGCCTGGGGTGAGATTTTATCCTTCAACCAGTCGACGCCCACTTCCTCCATCTGGAAGCGGACGACGATGGCCTCGAAAAAACGGTAATAGGCGACGTTGTTGACGTGTCCCAGCATATCGTTGTCGCCCCACCGGGTCGGGACGGTTATGCGGTAGGGAAAATCACTTATTTTCTGATTGGCGGCGCCGGACATGCTGTTCACGCCTCCCGTGGCGGAACGACGAGACGCTCAAGCGCGCTTCTGATCTGATCAGGTACCGGCACCGGCTTATCCGTCGACCGATCGACAAACACATGGATGAAATGCCCGGCGGCGGCGGCTTCGTCTTCGCCTTGCCGGAAAATACCAATCTCGAAACGAACACTGGAATTCCCCAGCTTTGCCACGCGCAGCCCGGCCTCAAGAGGTTCCGGATAGGCGATGGATTCTCTGAAATTGCACATCGTTTCAACAACAACGCCAATAACGGCAGCCGAGTGGATATCCAGACCACCTTGCTCAATCAGGTAGCAATTCACCACGGTATCGAAATAGGAATAATAGGTCACGTTGTTGACATGACCATAGATGTCATTGTCCGACCAACGGGTCTGAAGAGGAATATAGTGGGGATACCGGTCCCTGGTTTCTGATGGCTTTTCGATCATGTATGGACACCCAAGGTGGCAAAATTTTTGGGGGCCACCGTATACCGGTAGCCCCCATTATTTAAAGCCTCGAACCTGTCAAACTCGCCGGAAATTATTAGCGTTGGTGACATTACCCAAGGCCGGGGCTCCGGGTCAACCCCCCGAAAGACATAAACCGCTGCGTAATTTTATTACCAAAATACCGGGGACAAAGATCGAGCACAAAAAAAGCGCCGCCCCCGAAGGGGCGGCGAGTTCAACAGGGAGGCGTCGAAGTTGAAGTGGATGATGGTTTAATCCTCACCCACAACCAAACCCTACGCCGAACATCTTAAAATCCTGTTAATGGCGAAAAATCAGGGGATTGCGGGGCGTTCCCGTGTTAAGGTCCGCCAACAAACACACCTGTTTAGAAAGCAATTGTCATGAGCCCCGCCGCCGCCTGGACCTTGCTGGTCTTCGGCTTCGTTTTACCATTACTGCATGTGGCTTTTTCGCCCAAAAGCGGCCCCTGGAAAGCGCCGCAAGGGTCTGGCTGTCCCTTTAGCCCAAAGATGGGATGGCTGGTCATCGTTTTATTTCTGGGGCCGGTGGGGTGGCTAATGTTTATAAGAAAAACCCGAGCTTCCGCAAATCGGCCCCTACCACCCGAAAGCCGCCCATCCTAACGCCTTGAGCCTATTTCTTGAAAAACGTTTCCGCGCCTTTTCTGGCATCCTGCTTGTCGGCGATGGTGTCCCTCACGCGGTTGATTTCCGCTTCCAGGTCGCCGATATATTCTTCGAGCGCCTCGATGCTCATTTCTTCGAGGTTCTTTTGTTCCGGTTTCTTTTTTTTAGGCTCCAGATCATCGCTGTCCATTGTCCCCCCTCCCGGTATTGTGTAATTGATTATTAACATACCCCTCCTTCATCAATCGAGAGCCTTATCATGACCGTCACCCCAAAAACCATGACCTGTATCGAAATCACTGAGCCCGGCGGCCCGGAGGTCCTGAGAACAGCGACCCGACCGGTGCCAAAGGCCGGTCCCGGCGAGGTCCTGATCGCGGTTGCGGCGGCGGGCGTCAACCGGCCCGATTGCATCCAGCGCCAGGGTCACTATGCGCCGCCGGAAGGCGTCACCGACATCCCCGGCCTTGAAGTCGCAGGTGAAATCGTCGCCCTGGGCGCGGACGTGGACGACTGGAAAACCGGCGACAAGGTCGCGGCCCTGGTCGCCGGTGGCGGGTACGCGGATTTTGCCACCGCCCCGGCCCGACAATGCCTGCCAATTCCCGAAGGCCTTTCCATGGTTGAAGCCGCTGGTCTGCCTGAAACTTTTTTCACCGTCTGGTCCAACGTGTTCGAACGCGCCGCCCTGAAACCCGGCGAGACGTTTTTGGTTCACGGCGGTTCCAGCGGCATCGGCACCACCGCCATCCAACTCGCCCACAAGCTGGGGGCGCGCGTCATCGCCACCGCCGGCAGCGCGGAAAAATGCCGGGTCTGCGAAGAACTGGGGGCCGAACGAACGGTCAATTACAAAGAACAGGACTTTGTCGAGGTGGCCAAGGATTTTACCGGCGGAAAAGGCGTAAATGTCATTCTGGATATGGTCGGTGGCGATTATCTGGCCCGCAACATCAAAGCACTGGCCGTTGGCGGGCGCCATGTCTCGATCGCCTTTCTGAGGGGGGCGAAGGCAGAAATCAACTTTATGCCGGTAATGTTGAAACGCCTTACCTTGACCGGATCGACGCTCCGCCCGCAACCTATCGAACGCAAGGGCGAAATTGCCGATGCTTTGCTGAAAAACGTCTGGCCGCTGATCGGGCGCGGTAAAATCATGCCCGTTATCCACACTACGTTCGCCCTGGCGGAAGCCCAAAAGGCCCATGAATTAATGGAATCCAGCCAACACATCGGCAAGATCATGTTAGAGCCTTAAAAAAGCCCATCCGGGGTTTGACCGAACGGGGGGGCGGCTTTATAAAAGGGCCGTTCACTAGAAAAAAGGAATAAGAAAATGGCGCATCCGTTGATGCCAAAGGCAACGGCTGTTTGGCTGGTTGAAAATACCACCCTGACGTTCTTGCAAATTGCCGAGTTCTGCGGCCTCCACGAAATGGAAGTCCAGGCCATCGCCGACGGCGAAGTGGCCACCGGTATGCATGGACTGGACCCGATTGCGGGCGGAGAATTGACGCAGGAAGAAATAGACAGATGTGCTGCCGATCCGAAGGTGCACCTGAAAATGGCTCCCCCCAATGTGCCGGTGCCCAAGGCGCGGCAAAAAGGCGCGCGCTACACCCCCGTTTCAAAGCGCCAGGACCGGCCCGATGCCATCGCCTGGTTGCTCCGCAACCATCCTGAGCTGACCGATGCACAGATTTCACGTTTGATCGGCACCACCAAACCGACGATTAACGCCATTCGTGAACGCAGCCATTGGAATATGCCTAATATCAAACCTCAAAATCCGATCGCTTTAGGCCTCTGTTCAGCTCTGGACTTGGAAAAAGTTGTTACCAAGGCCAGAAAGAAAGCCGAAAAAGCCGAAGGCTATACGCCGCCGAAACCGGCAGAAGCCCCCGCCGCGGAGGCCGAAGCCGAGGCCAAAGACGACCGGGATCCTGTCACCAAGGCCCTCGCCCGGATTGCCGCGCTCACGCCGGGGGAAATCATTCTTGTTAAGGGATTGCCCAAGCCGGTCAGAGAACCAGACCCGGAAGTCTTCGAAGATACTCCGATGCCTGCACCGGCAGCATTGGGAGAAGGCGCTTCGACGCCGGATATTTTGAAGGCCGCCGAAGATGTCTTTTCCTCCAAGCCAGGCAAAAAAGAAGAATCTTCCGGTGACGCCGCTTCCCCGGATAAGGGCTGAAATTACCAGTAATTAACTGTTGCGGACGCCGGCGTATCCGACCCCTTCCAAGGCTTCCCTGATCTCGTCCAGGATCACCGGATCGTCGATGGTCGCCGGCAGTTTGAATTCTTCATTGTCGGCAATTTTCTGCATGGTGCTGCGGAGAATCTTGCCGGACCGGGTTTTCGGTAGCCGGTCGACGATGATCGCCTGGCGAAAGGCGGCAACAGGGCCGATCCGGTCTCGTACCATCGTCACCACCTCGGCGACGACCTCCCTGTGGTCTTTGATCACTCCCGCCTTCAGCACCAGAAAACCCAACGGCAATTGCCCCTTGAGATCATCAGCGACCCCGATGACAGCGCATTCAGCGACATCCGGGTGGTTTGCCAGGACTTCTTCCATGCCGCCCGTGGACAACCGGTGCCCGGCGACGTTAATGATGTCGTCCGTCCGGCCCATGATGTAGAGGTAGCCGTCTTCGTCTATAAAGCCCGCGTCAGAGGTGTTGTAGTACCCGTCAAAGTCCGACAGATACGAAGTCACGAACCGGTCATCGGCGTTCCATAACGTCGGCAGGCACGACGGCGGCAGCGGCAGCTTGATGCAGATGGCGCCAGTCTCCCCGGTTGGGACAGCTTCACCGTCAGGCCCCAAAATCCGCACGTCAAAACCCGGTGCCGCCTTGGTCGGCGATCCCGGCTTGACGGGATATTTGTGCAGGCCAACGCAGTTGGCGGCAATGGACCAGCCGGTTTCCGTCTGCCACCAGTGGTCAATGACGGGAACACCGACTTTTTCTTCCGCCCAATGCAATGTGTCGGGGTCCGTGCGTTCGCCAGCCAGAAACAGATATTTGAAATGGCTAAGGTCGTAATTTTTCATCAGGGCGCCGTCCGGGTCATCGCGCTTGATGGCGCGAAACGCCGTCGGCGCGGTAAACAGAATCTTGACCTTGTGGTCGCTGATGACCCGCCAGAACACCCCGGCATCAGGCGTGCCGACGGGCTTTCCTTCGAACAAGACCGTCGTGCAGCCGTGGAACAACGGCGCATAGACGATGTAGGAATGACCAACCACCCAGCCAACGTCGGACGCTGCCCAATAGACATCGCCAGGATCGGCATCATAGATGTTCTTCATCGTCCATTTGAGCGCCACCAAATGACCGCCATTATCGCGAACGACCCCTTTGGGCTCACCGGTGGTGCCCGAGGTATAGAGGATATACAGCGGGTCCGTGGCGGCGACGGGTACGCAATCGGCGGGTTCGGCGCTTTTCATCGCTTCCGCCCAATCGACGTCACGGCCATCCAGCAACGCCGCCTTGGCTTCCGGGCGGCCTAAAATAATGCAGTGATCCGGTTTGTGCTTGGCCAAATCGATGGCGCCGTTCAACAGCGGCATATATTCGATGACCCGCCCTACTTCGATACCGCAAGAAGCAGCAACGATGATCTTGGGCTTGGCATCATCGATACGCACCGCCAGTTCGTTCGATGCAAACCCGCCGAATACGACGGAGTGAATAGCCCCCAAGCGCGCACAGGCCAACATGGCCATGGCCGCTTCCGGCACCATCGGCATGTAAAGAATGACGCGGTCGCCCTTTTCCACCCCATGGGCTTTAAGCACGCCGGCAAATTTCGCCACTTCGTCCCGAAGTTCCCGGTAGGTGAATTTGCGAACCGTATTACCGGTAACGGGCGAGTCGTAAATCAGCGCCAGTTGATCGGCCCGGCCTTCTTCCACATGGCGGTCCAGGGCATTGAAGCATGTATTGACCTCGGCCCCGACAAACCAGCGATTAAAGGGCTTGTTGGAATCGTCGAACACCTTGTCCCACTTTTTGTACCAGCGGACATCCTCGGCAACGTCACCCCAGAACCCTTCCGGGTCTTCAAGCGAGCGCCGATAGGCCTGTTCAAAGGCGTTGCTCATGATTTTCTACCCTCCCCTTTTATCGACCGCCGCCTTGTTCGGATAAGTTTGATCTAAAACGGCTTTTTTTGCAAAGGCGCTTTATGGCACTCTTAGGGATGAGCAAAAGATAAAACTGTGGGAGGATCCATGAGCGCCGGAAGTATCTACGACCAGGGCCTGGAGAAAAACGCCGCCAACTTTCAGCCGTTGTCGCCGTTGTCGTTTCTGGCCCGCACGGCGGCTGTTTATCCTGACCATGTTTCGGTCATCCACGGCAACAAGCGCTTCACCTGGACGGAAACCTACGCCCGATGCCGGCGTCTCGCCGGGGCCTTGAAGGGGCTTGGGGTCGTCAAAGGCGATACCGTGGCGATCATGGGCGCCAACACACCGGAAATGTATGAAGCCTCTTTCGGTGTCCCCATGACCGGGGCCGTTCTGAATACACTGAATGTGCGCCTCGATGCAGACACTATCGCCTATTGCCTGAACCATGGTCAGGCGAAGGTGCTGCTTAGCGATACCGAATTCTCCGATACGGTCAAAGGGGCCTTGAAAAAACTGGGCCGCGATATCACCGTTATCGATATTGATGATATCCAAGCGCAAGAAGACATCAGCCACGAACGGCTCGGTAAAATGGATTACGAAGCCTTCCTTGAGGCCAGCGATGCCGAAACGGAATGGTCCTTACCAGACGATGAATGGCAGGCCATATCGCTGAATTACACGTCCGGCACCACGGGAGCCCCCAAAGGGGTCGTCTACCATCACCGGGGGGCCTATTTGAACGCCGTCAGCAACATCGTCGGCTGGAACATGGCGCACCACCCGGTATATCTCTGGACCTTGCCTATGTTCCACTGCAACGGTTGGTGTTTTCCCTGGTCCATCGCCGCCGTCGCCGGCACCAATATCTGTCTTCGCCGCGTTAGTGCGGCCAATATTTACGCTGCTATCGCAGAGCACAAAGTAACCCATTTCTGTGGCGCCCCCATCGTGCTGAACTTCGTCGTCAATGCGACGGACGAGGAACGGCGCGATTTTGATCACACGGTCAACGTCATGACCGCCGCCGCACCACCACCCGCCGCCACCCTGGAAGGCATGCAGCGCCAAGGGTTCAATGTTACCCATGTCTACGGTCTGACGGAGACCTACGGCCCGGCGGTGATCTGTTCCTGGCACGATGATTGGAACAGCCTTCCCATTGAGGAACAGGCAAAACTGAAATCCCGACAGGGCGTTAAGTACCATATGCTTCAGGGGTTGGCCGTCATGGACCCGGACACCATGACCCCGGTGCCGGCAGACGGCGAAACCATGGGCGAGGTCATGTTTCAGGGCAATGTCGTCATGAAGGGGTACCTGGGAAAAGAAAAAGCGACCAAAGAAAGCCTGTCGGGCGGCTGGTTCCATTCAGGCGACCTCGGCGTAACGCACCCTGATGGCTATATCCAGATCAAGGACAGGTCCAAGGACATCATCATTTCCGGCGGCGAGAACATTTCATCTATTGAGATCGAAGACACCCTTTACCGGCACCCGGCGGTGCTTGGCGCCGCCGTGGTTGCAAAGCCCGATGACAAATGGGGCGAAACCCCGTGCGCGTTTATCGAGTTGAAGGAAAAGTCTGATCCGGTAAGCGAAGACGACATGATCGCCTTCTGTCGCGACAACATGGCCCACTTCAAGGCCCCCAAGACAATTGTTTTCGGGCCGCTGCCAAAAACATCGACGGGAAAAGTCCAGAAATTCAAACTGCGGGATAAAGCCAGGGAGATTTGAAACAAGAGGCGAGGACGGGCGACAGCCCGGACAGGGATAAAACAAGAGGCGAGGACGGGCGACAGCCCGGACAGGGATAAAACAAGAGGCGCGCAAGAAAACGCTGCCACATGAGGGCAGGAAGGCCCAGTTATTCGCCTGGATGACTCCCCGGTCGAGAGAGCCGGAAAACCCGTTTAGGGCAAAGCTAACTTCCGTCCAAGGACGCTATTTCGTCCTTAATTTTAAGCTTTTGTTTTTTGAGGCTTGCGATTTCAATATCGTCAGGGTGAGGTCGGTGGGCTTCTTCTTCGATGGCGGTTTCAAGATCGTGATGTTTTGATTTCAAATGGTCAATCTTCTCACCTAGGCTCATTGCATTTCCTTTCTTAATCAAACGATCTGCACAACACCCATCATAATAAAAACCAGTTAAAAAATCTACCTTGCTTAATTTTTTCCTCGCGCAGTTGACAGGGCGCTGTATCTACCGTTGGCTGGCGTTTTTTGCTATAAGAGGAAATTCTTAGAACAGACGTCGAAACGATGGATGACACTAAAGCCCTGAGGAAAAAGCTTTCTGCCCTAAAGGCGGAGCACCGCCAACTGGACGAGAAGATTGCCGGGCTTATGGATTTCGGGCCCTACAACCAGCTTGAAGTTCAGCGCCTGAAAAGGCGTAAATTGGCGTTGAAAGACGAAATCATCCGGATCGACGACCGGCTTTTACCGGACATCATTGCCTAGAGCACTTCCGAGATTTTCTGAATCAAAAACGATTTTGTTGAATCTTTGTTAAGAATATTCGTGATTCCCTTTGTTATTGAACAG
>LFEN01000005.1 GCA_001510075.1 Alphaproteobacteria bacterium casp-alpha2 | reverse complement strand
CTGAGCCGCCCGGCCGAACGGGTCGTGGCCTTCTACAACCAGCGAGGCACGGCGGAACAGTGGATCAAGGAAGGCAAGTACGCCATCAAGTGGACCCGGCTGTCGTGCCGCAAGTTCAGGAACAACGAGGTCCGGCTTCAGCTTCGTGCCCTGGCGTACAACCTCGCCAACTTCATGCGGACGCTGGCGTTGCCAAAAGAGGTCGAACATTGGTCGTTGACCACGATCCGCGAGAAGCTGGTCAAGATCGGGGCCAAGGTCGTCGCTCATGGCCGCTACGTCACGTTCCAGATGGCGGAGGTCGCCGTACCCAGCGCTCTGTTCAGAGACATCCTGGAACGGATCGACAGACTGCGACGACCAACCCCGGCGACGGCCTGAACGAAGGAAACCTGGGATGACGGAGGGCGAAGTGTGCCTGGATCGGGCGAAAATGGCCGAAACTCAGCGACAAACGCAACTCGACCGCGCCTCGGCGGTTAAAAAAGCGCCTTTTAAGCGGAAACGCAATTTATGGTTACAAGATGAAGGCCGTTTGGCTATCATCGGAGCCGTGTTTAAAATTCATCTGGGGAATGTCGGTTTTCATCAAAACGCCATGTTTTTCATCAAAACAATGTTTTTGCTGGCGGGGGTTCTTGCCGTAACCGGGGCCTCGACGGCGGTCGCTAAGGACTGGCGATCCTATACGTCCGCGTCCGAGTTTCCCGCCTTCGTCAAATCGATCTCTGGTTTCCCGTCGGCCATTGATGACAGCGGAAAGTGCACGCGTTGGGGCCGCTGGCGTGTCTGTGTGGGGGCGCAGCCGCCAAAGGCGACTTTAACACAGTGTGGGGGCGGGGTTTGTCCCAATATTACCATCCATCCTTTTGAGTGTTCAAATCCGGCGGCCGGAACCTTTGGATGTTCGATGAACCTGATCAAAGACGATTTTCGGGGTGAGGAGGATTGCTCCATCTGGATCCCCTGGGACCCGGCCGCCGCCTTGCCCCAACAAATAGGCATTAGTTGCCCGACCGACCTAGTGCTTAAATAGAGGTTAAGAAAAGGGAATCACACTCGCAGGTCTATAACAACAGAGTTCTTCAACAGCCTCGGCTATAAACGGCTGTCCTAGCCGCCTCTGATAAATGACCGTAGCGGCGGGATAAGCGGACGTCAAAGGCGCAAATTCCACACCGCCGATTTTGACTTCCGGTTATAGGGGGCTGAACGGACCTTCTTCCAGGCACTCGATAACAGCGGTTGATGACCCAAAGCGGGCTGTGTAAGAATATTTAACTGGCAGAGTGCATAATAGCGTATGATAGCCTTGTTGGTAGTGAGGTCAATTTATCTCTGGAGGGAGAGTAAATCGTGAGACTAACACTGTTGATATCTTTCGCTTTTTTGATTTTTGTTGGGCTTGGCATAGGAAACAGCTTTGCCGGTGAAATAGGGGCTACGTCCGGAGCTGCGTTAAATACGGAAATCCAGTCGTGTGATGCATCCCAGCAATCCTGCAAGCCATCGCAAGATTCAGATGAAATTGCCCAGATTAAAATCAACGATGCAATCAAATTTCTGGAACTGCCGGAAAACAATCCGCAGAACTGGATTCAGTGCACCACCGATTCAGCCTGTGGTTCGGGTCACAAGTGTTGCAGCAATCATTGCAAGGCTGTCGTAACCTGCTGAACGTACGGCCGGCCAAAGACGGGTCGAAAAACAAGCAGGCGTCCATAATGTCCGGATGTTACCATTGAATGACAGGATGGCTAAATGTGGCTAATGACCCAAATGTATGGACCGGCTGCTGTTTGCAAGAGAGAATTTGCAATTACGGTGACAGTGCACTTAATTGCGGAATTGAAATATGGAGAGTTAAGTGCACTGTCACCGTAATTCCTGATCAAAACTTCGGTGCGCTTTATTTCAGGACAGGCTCACTTGTAAAATTGAAAAAAGGTCCTTGATGGCCTACAATTCTACTCGTAGTGACAAGCATCTATGGAGATGGAACGATGGCTAAAGAGACGTCGGTTAGAGTGCTACTCGCATTAGTCGCTTTTTTCATGACGGCATCCATTGTCGCGCAGGCTCAAGTGCCACCCGTCGGGCCTTCGGGGCCAACGGGCGTGTGCTCGGATAAGCACGGCAATAGAGTCCCTTGTAAGTAAAGCCGGAGAGTTCTGCGACAACCCTGTTCAGGTGGCCCGGCGGTGTTTTACTTCTGGGGCGATGGTGTTGTTCGGGCGCGGGGCGAGGCCGTGAGCGCGTCGGCGATCGCCTCGGTAATCGGCAGGTCGGTGCAATCCTCGATCCAAAGGTACTGGCCACGGGGATTGCTTTCTAGAAAGACGTGGCCGCCTTCCGGCGTGACGATGAAATCGAGACAGCTGTAAACCAAACCGGATTCGGCCATGAAGGCGGTAACCTTGTCGCGAATATGGCCCGGCACTTCGATCGGTTCGTACTTTACGTCATAAGGGGCAACCCGCCAGTCCACTTTTGTGCGTTCGCCCTGCTGTGACAGAATCTTCACGGCCATCATCTTGTCCTCGACGACGGTCAGCCGGATTTCGTAATCCTTGGGCACCAGCTCCTGAAAGATTCCCGGCGTATGCTGGATCAGGCCGACGGAGGTCAATGCCTCGTCGGTGACGATGCTGGTGAAGAACGTCTCGCCCGTATCATGATAAATCGGATGTGACAGCGGCTTATAAATGATCGTGCCGCCGCATTGTTCGCGGAACGCCTTGATCGTGTCAGGGTCGTTGGTAATGACCGTCCTGGGGATCGTCAGCCCCAGGCGGCGCGCGAGGGAAAGCTGCTCTGGCTTCCAGGCCGCGTCGCGGTGGCGGCGCGGGTCATTGACCCAATGCCAGTCGGTGACCAGCGACAAGGCGTTAAGCATGCTCTCGGCTTCATGAGCCGCGAACGCCTGTTCCTTGGAATCGAGGTCTGGCGGAAAACCGCTGCAACGCAAGGCGCGATACCAAACGCTGCCGATCTCGTCAAACGGCACCACACGACCGTCGGTGGCAATTGCGCCCTCGAACGCCTGTGCCGAGGCGCGATAAGTCAGCGCCGAGCCCTTGGGATAGCAGTCGAGGTTCCAGCGCAGCACCGGGCAACCGCGCCGACGCAGGACCTGAATCAAATTATCCGCCGTTGGGTCGTATTGCTCGGTGATGAGCAGGATGGTCTTCATGCCTGTCGAACCGGTGTGTCGTTGTCATCCCATCGCAAAGCGCACCGGCTTGCCGGGCTTACTTGGCCGTACCCGGACGCCGATGGCGGTATCAATCGCTATCGGACGTCGGACCCGGTCCGTTCGGTCCGCCGCCCGGCGTCACCTTACTCGTGGGCGCCGGCTTCGGCTTGCCTGTTCTGGTTACCAACGGTGCGACCTGATACTCGTCGTCCTTATCCCCGAATAAGCTTTTCGAATAGCTGAAAATCGGATCCTCGGTTCCAGGCGCGACCATGAGCTGCAGTTCAGGGTCGTACACCATATTTTCCGGGATTTGCACCGGCGTCGTATCCTGAAGGAACTGACTCGCAAAGACTTTCCCACTCATCGGTTGCGCCGCCAAACCAACACCGGCGGCGCCGATGCCGATCACCTTAAAGAATCTCTTCAACGCAGTTTTGCAGGCGCTCTTTGATGTCTTCATATCATCTCTCCCTTATGCTTACCTGGTCGCCCTTACCGGATGACCAATGACGCTTATTTAGTGCAACAACTGGAGCATTGGCCTGTTGAAAAATCATGTTTGCAACACCACTCGCTCGAAGAACACGTTACATACACCGGGGCACGGCTTGAACCCGACAAGTCAGACAGAAGATACGGATCGTCTGACTGCGAAACCGTCGTGTCGGCTGTGCGGTCTTCTTTTTTGTCGGCACACAAACTCTTTTCCGCAAGGCCATCCTTGATATCCTCACCAACCTTGGCGAGGCTTTGGTCGGCCAGAACCGGGCTGCCTGTGAGAGGCGCGACGAACAACACCAGCAAAATCACAGCTGCAAAAATAAATAAATTTTTCATGCTACCGCCTCCTGATGAATGGAACGATCACCACGGACGGCACCTACACCGTTCGACACACGTCTCGGGTGAAATGAGGGCAGATGATAGCATATTTTCACGGGTTTTTCTAAACTTTTCGCCATATCGTCCGGTGCCGGTCGCGTTGTTGCGGTGTGATTTACTTCAGAATCAGATCCTTGGGAATGAAGTGGTCCCGGTTATCAGGACAGTGGTCTAAGGTGTATCCCAAACCTGAGAAAGGGATACGAGATGGCAAAACGACGGAATTTTACGGATCAGTTCACCGGTCGGGATGCTTTTCAGTGACATTGAGCCAGTTCTCGTTGGCGGCTATTTCAAGGGAGTGGCCGCCGATCCCGTTATGTCCGCTTATGGCGGCCGTCAAAACCAGACGGTTAATGATTGCCATCAAAATGCCTGCTTTCAGGGGTAAAACGGACGGTGAAGGCAGTCGCTTCCTTGACTCTTTCCAAATAATGTTCTATATTTGTTCTAATTAATTTCTGCTCTTTGACATGGTGAATATGGAATCTCAATAGGCCATTTGGGCAACGCCTTTTTGGCGTGCCTGTCCGTGTGGGTGTGTTTGGCTAGCCGGTGAAATAAAAATGACGACAAATGATGACATTTTCGCCCGTTTTAGGGCAATGAATTGTTTTAAATCAATGGCTTGGATAGAATTTGGGGCCGAAAAATGATGACTCAATGATGACTTTATGACGACATCAGGACGACATCAGGACGACATCAGGACGACTCTGGGGCGACGGTTTTAGCCCCCAACCCTCAACCCTCAACCCCCAGCAGACCGGCGACATAATCGGCAATCGCCAGTGACGAGGTCAGCCCCGGTGACTCGATCCCATAGAGGCTGACGACGCCCGGAAGTTTATGCGTTTCGGGGCCGTGAATGACCCAGTCCCCGCGGCTCTCACCTTCGGGCACCAGTTTCGGGCGGACACCGACATAGCCCGGCTGCAAGGCCCCGTCGGGCAGGTCCGGCCAATAGCGACGGATGGCGGTATAGAATTCAACTGCCCGCGCCGGGTCAACGACGTAATCGGGTTTATCGACCCATTCCACATCGGGACCGAACTTGGTTTGCCCGCCCAGGTCGGTGGACGAATGGATGCCCAGTCCGGCCGGCACCGGCACCGGATAGATCATTCGCGTAAACGGGCTTTTGCCGGAAAGCGTGAAATAGTTGCCCTTGGCGTAGTAAAGCGCAGGCACGGTGTCTTGCGGGTAGCCGTCCAGCGACCGGGCGACGTCTTGCGCGCCCAAGGCGGCCGCGTTGATGAATTCGCGGCACCCCAGCGCCATCGGCTCAGCCCCGCCGACATTAATGGTAATGCCGTCTTTCGTGATCGCCCCACCGACGAGCGGGCTCGACAAGGCGACGGCGCCGCCGGCTTTTTCCATGTCGCCTTGCAAGGCCAGCATATAGGCATGGGAATCGATAATCCCCGTCGACGGTGATAACAGGGCGCCTGCGCATCTGAGCGCCGGTTCCATTTTTTGCGCTTCGGCCCCATCCAGCCATTCAAGGTCATCGACGCCGCTGGCCTCGGCCTTTTGTTTCAGGTCTTCAAGCGCGTCGAGCTCATTGTCGGCGGTGGCGACGATCAGCTTGCCCAGTCGTTTGCAGGTGACGCCGTGGCTTTCGGCGAATTCATAAAGTGCGTCGCGTCCCGGCTTGCAGAGCGCCGCCTTGAGGCTGCCTTCGGGGTAATAGATACCGGCGTGGATGACTTCCGAATTGCGCGCGCTGATGCCGGTGCCGATGGCGTCTTCGGCTTCGAGCACGATAACCTCGCGCCCCGCCTCGGCCATCCTGCGGGCGATGGCCAGGCCGATAACCCCGGCGCCGGCGATGATGGTGTCTACGTGTTCGGTCATATCTAACTATAATCCATAAAACATCTAGCCCCCCCCGGTCACGTTTCTTTCACGTTCCTTTGTTTTGCCAAGGGGCGGTTTCCTTATTACAGTCCGGCTCTCATGAGCAAACCCAAGGGAAAACAGCGGAAAAATTTTTGCCAAGGCCTGTTGGCCCTGCTGGCGGCCCTGCTGGCGGTCTTGCTGGTGGCCGGGTTTATTGGATCAGGAGAAACATCGGTGAGAGCAGACTGGCGCACGGCAAGCCGCGAACCCTTGGGCATCGCCCCCAACCCGGTGGCGACACGTGAAGCCATCGCCCAGGTTTACACGGCGCGGGCTTTTTCCTGGCGCGGTATTTTCGGGGTGCATTCCTGGATCGCCGTCAAGCCGACGGATGCGCTGTCGTTCACCGTCTATGAAGTCATCGGCTGGAATGCCTATCATGGCGGCGATGCGTTGAGCATTCAGGAAAAAGAACCGGACCGGCGCTGGTTCGGCGCCAAGCCTCGGGTCATCGCCGATATCAGGGGCAAGGGCGTCGATGACGTCATTAAGCGCATTGACGACGCAGCCCGCCGCTACCCCTACAAAGGTGACTATGTGGTCTGGCCCGGCCCCAATTCCAATACCTTCACCGCCTTTGTCGCACGCGCCGTTCCCGAACTGAGGCTCGATCTGCCACCGACCGCCATCGGCAAAGATTATCTGCCCGGCGGCGACCTGATTGCCAGCGCCCCCAGCGGCACCGGTTTTCAGGTTTCCCTGTTCGGGCTTCTGGGCGTGCTGGCGGGCAAGGAAGAGGGGCTGGAGGTTAATCTTCTGGGCCTGACCTTTGGTATCGACCCCATGGATTTGGCGCTCAAGCTGCCCATGGCCGGCCGCATCGGGTTGCAGGAAAATTAATCGCCCATGAGCATCTGGGGGAAAGTGATCGGTGGGGTTACCGGCTTCGCCATGGGCGGGCCGATGGGGGCGTTGTTGGGGGCAGCCGCCGGGCACGCCTACGACAAGATGCGCGAAGGCGATGCTGCCCTGCCGAATTCCACGGCCGCCCGGCAAGTCGCGTTCACCACGGCTGTCATCGTTCTCAGCGCCAAGATGGCGAAGGCCGACGGCAAAGTGACGCGCGACGAAATCGACGCCTTCAAGGAACTGTTCGATATCCCGCCCGGCGAGGCCGAAGACGTCGGCAAGCTGTTTAACGAAGCCCGCAAAGACGCCCAGGGGTTTGAGCCCTACGCCGAACAAATCGCCGCCATGTTCGCTGCCCAACCGGCGGTGTTGGAAGAACTGATGGGCGGCTTGTTCCACATCGCGCGCGCCGACGGGGTCATTCATCCGGCGGAGGCCGGCTTCCTGCGCAAGACGGCGCTGATTTTCGGATTTAGCGAAATACAGTTCGAGCGCCTGCAGGCCATTCATATGGGCCGCGCTCCCGGTGCGGCGGCGGGCGGGGCGGACCCCTATCAGGTGCTCGGTGTAACCCGCAAAAATACCGACGACGACATCAAAAAAACCTACCGCAAGCTGATCCGCGAAAATCATCCCGACACCCTGATCGCCCAGGGGGTGCCGCAGGAATTCATCGATGTCGCCAACGAGAAGATGGCCGCCATCAACGCTGCCTTTGACCAGATTGAGAAGGAACGGGGGATCAAGTGAACGCGTCTCCTAATTTTGACAAGCGCCCCCCCAGGACCCCCATCGATATGCTGGTCATCCATTATACCGGCATGGAAACGGCGGAAGCGGCGCTGGAAAGGTTGTGCGACCCTTCCGCAAAAGTCAGCGCCCATTACGTGATCGACGAAGACGGTGCGGTCATACCATTGGTTGAAGAAGATAAGCGCGCCTGGCATGCCGGGGTGGCGTTCTGGCGCGGCCAAACCGACATCAACGCGCGCTCCATCGGTATCGAACTGGTCAACCCCGGCCACGAATTCGGCTACCGCGATTTCACGGATTTTCAGATGGCGGCGCTGGAAACATTGGCGGCGGATATTCTGTCGCGCCATGACATTCCCGCGCGCAACGTCGTCGGCCATTCCGACGTCGCCCCCGCCCGCAAAACCGACCCAGGCGAGCGCTTCGACTGGTATCGACTGGCCAATGCCAAAATTGGGCTTTTTCCAACCGGTCCCGGAACCTTTAAAGAAAATGGCCCCAGTGTCCCTGACATGCTCAAAGAAATAGGTTACGAAACGTCAAATATTACCGCCGCTGTCACCGCCTTTCAGCGCCACTTCCGGCCCGAAACCATTGATGGGACTATTGACGGCGAGACGACGTCTCTGATGAAGCGAATGTTGGAGCTTGTCGCGGAACCCTTCCACACTTGACGCCGCCGTCCGCAGGACTAGTTTAGGCTTGCCAGACGGTCGGATGGCCGCCTCTTGCGATGGGAAACCTGCAAGGGGAGGAAAGTCCGGGCTCCACGGAAACACGGTGCCGGTTAACGGCCGGCGGGGGCAACCCCAGGGAAAGTGCCACAGAAAGCAAACCGCCTGACGGGCTCCGGCCCCAAGGGTAAGGGTGAAAGGGTGCGGTAAGAGCGCACCGCGCCCCCGGTAACGGGGGCGGCAGGGTAAACCCCACCGGGAGCAAGACCAAATAGGGGCGACACGTTGGACTTGTCCAACAGGCGTGTTTCCGCGCCGCCGCCCGGGTAGGTCGCGCGAGGCGTCCGGTAACGGGCGTCCCAGATGAATGGCCATCTATCCCTCAAAAGGGGTGGACAGAACCCGGCTTACAGACCGTCTGGCTTTTTCCCCTGTAAACCGCCCCAAAAACACCTTTTCCAGGACACAAAACCGCCGAAATCCCGGTGCTGAATAGGCTGGCCCCCAAGCTTGTCTGCGCCTTGTCTGCGTTATGCCCCTGCGTCGGCTTGCAAATTAGGGCAAAAACCCCGGAATTCCGTGCCGTGGAAAGGTTTTGTTAACCCATGGAAAGCCATAGTGTCCCATTGACGCCCATTAATGCCCATGCTATCCCAATGCAAGCCATATTGCGATCATGGGGGGTCCACGGTCTGCGGGGGATTTCCGGCAACGGCATTAAATCGGCGGCAGCGGCAGAAGTCGTTGAAGCGAAAGAATTTTTGTGGGGGTTAACATGGCACTCTTTGTTGGCAGATACGTCAACAGAATCGACAAGAAAGGGCGGGTCTCGGTACCCAAGCCCTTCCGCGAGGCATTGGCGAGCCAATCCTTCAGCGGCCTGTATACCTATCCGTTGTTTAAATTCAATGCCTTCGAGGCCTGCGACGAAGAATTCATGACCCGCCTCAGCGACAGCCTCGAAGACCTGCCGATGTTCTCCGACGAACAAGACGATTTGTCCGTCATTCTGGAAAGTGCACACCGTCTGCCCTTCGACCCCGAAGGCCGGATCGCGTTGCCGAAAGACGTCCTCAAGACCACGGGTATAGCCGGCCAGGCCCTTTTTGTCGGTCGCGGACGCCGTTTCCAGATCTGGGAGCCGAAATCCTACGACGCCAACCGTGGCGAGGCGTTCGACCGCGCCAAGGCGCGCGGCGCCACCCTGCAACTGCGGCCCAGAGTCGACACGGATAAAGGGGAGGACTAGGACATGAACACCGCCCCCCACACACCGGTCATGGTCAACGAAGTGTTGGACGCCCTGTCGCCCCGCGACGGCGCCATCTATGTCGACGCCACCTTCGGCGCCGGCGGATATTCCGTCGCCTTGTTGGAGGCCGCGGACTGTACCGTCTGGGGCATCGACCGCGACCCGGTGGCGATCAGTTTCGGCAATCAGCTTGAGAAAAAATATCACGGCCGCCTGACGGTCCTCAACGGTCCTTTCGGCGATATGGTGCGGCTGTTGGGCGATGTTGGCGTCGAGAAGATCGACGGCATCGCCTTTGACCTCGGCGTTTCCTCCATGCAGCTGGACGAAAGGGCGCGCGGTTTTTCCTTCCGCGCCGACGGCCCCCTGGATATGCGCATGAATGATACCGGCGCCACCGCTGCCGACGCCGTCAACGAGCTAGCGGAAGAGGAACTGGCCGATATCATCTATCGATATGGTGAGGAGCGCCGGTCCCGGCGCATCGCCAAGGCCATTGTCGAGCTTCGCAAAAACACCCCGATTACCCGTACCGGGCAGTTGGCGAGGTTGGTTCGCGGCGTCGTCGCCAAGTCCAAGGACGGTATCGACCCTGCCACCCGTACTTTTCAGGCGTTGCGCATTTACGTCAATGACGAGCTCGGAGAACTGCACCGCGGTCTCAATGCCGCCGAAACCCTGCTTGCCCCCGGTGGCCGCTTGAGCGTTGTCTCGTTCCATTCGCTGGAAGACCGCCAGGTTAAGGAATTTTTGCGACAACGTTCAGGCGTTGCTCCCAAGCCGTCGCGTCATTTGCCGCCGGAACAGGCCGACGTGCCTGCGGCGACATTCAAATTACTGAGCCGCCGCGCCGTCAAAACGACTGAGGCGGAAGCCGATCTCAACCCCCGCGCCCGCTCGGCGCGGATGCGCGCCGCCGAACGCACCAGCGCCCCCACCAGCCGCGCTGCCTAAGAGGAGACAGACAATGATGCGCCCAACCATGGTCCTGATTGTTCTTCTTGCAGCATCGCTGAGCCTGACGTTGTTCGTGGTCAAGTATCACGTGCAGGACCTGGAAGAGCAGTTGACGGGTCTGAACCGGTCGATCACCGACGACAAACAGGCCATTCACGTCCTGAATGCGGAATGGAGCCACCTTAACGACCCGGACCGGCTCAAGGCCCTTGCCAAGCGTTACTTAGGCTTTGACGCCGTCCAATCGAGCCAGGTCGGGACGCTCAAGGAATTGTTGCCGGAAGCACAACAAATCGAGCCGTCGCCGATTTCTTCTTCCTCTGACAACCGACAAGAAACCGTTCAGCCGCTGGTGACGCCGGCTTCTGCGGAAAGGCCCATCCGATGACTGCCCGGAAAAATAAAAAACAGACCGCCCTGCGGATCGAAGGCGCTGCCAAGCAAGCCATCGAAACGGGCCGCAACCGGCTATTGGTGACCGGCGTTATCCTGTCGCTGGCATTCTCCGCCATTGTCGTTCGTCTGGTCGATTTAACCGTCTTCAAGGCCGGTGGAGAACCGACGCTGGCGCATGCCGGACCGGTGTCCGAAAGCCCGACGGAACGCGCCGACATCGTCGATCGCAACGGCGTTATTCTGGCGACCAGTCTGCCGACGGCATCGCTGTTCGCCGACCCGGCGACCGTGTTGAACCCCGAAGAGGCGGCCAACCGGCTGATTACGGTGCTGGACGACCTGGACCGCAAAGACATCGTGGCGAAATTGAATTCAAAAAGCCGCTTTGTCTGGGTAGCGCGCAACCTGACCCCTGAGCAACATTATCAGATCAATCGCTTGGGCCTGCCGGGGTTCAGCTTCCAACGCGGCGAACGCCGGGTCTATCCGCACGGGCGTCTGGCGTCTCATGTGCTGGGCCTGACCGATGTCGACGGTCGCGGCATTGCCGGGCTTGAGCAGTATTTCGAGCGCGGCCTACGCACCGCGAATAGCGTTAAGGTGTCGATGGACATCCGCATCCAGGCCATCCTTCATCAGGAACTGGTCGATACGGTCAAGAAATTCCGCGCCATCGGTGCCGCCGGTCTGGTGATGGATGTCAATTCTGGTGAAATGGTCGCCATGGTGTCGCTGCCGGACTTCGATCCCAACGCCCAGTCCACCGTGAACGGCGAGAAGGCCTTCAACCGGGCGACCAAGGGGGTCTATGAAATGGGCTCCACTTTTAAGTTGTTTACCGCCGCCATGGCGCTCGATTCCGGGACCGTCACTATGCAAAGCGGCTATGACGCCAGCCAGCCGATCAAGGTCGGGCGCTTTACCATTAGCGATTATCACGGCAAGAACCGCTGGCTTTCGGTGCCTGAGATCATTGTCTATTCGTCCAATATCGGCGCCGCCAAAATGGCCATGGATGTCGGCGGCAAGGGGCAGCAGGAATTTTTGGGCCGTCTTGGTTTGCTGAAACCGGCAGCCCTTGAGTTGCCGGAAGTCGGCAAACCCCTGACGCCGGGCCGCTGGCGCGATATCAACACGATGACAATTTCCTATGGCCACGGCATTGCCGTGACGCCGGTGCAACTGGCGGCTGGAATTTCCGCTATCGTCAACGGCGGGATTTACAGAAGCCCGACGCTGATCGCCCAGGATGCGGATAGCCCGCGAAAAGGACGGCGTGTGCTGTCTGCGGAAACTTCCGAACAGATGCGCACCCTGATGCGCATGGTCGTCCAAAGCGGCACCGGGCGTAAGGCCGCGGTCGAAGGCTATGCCGTCGGCGGCAAGACCGGCACGGCGGACAAGCAGGTCGGGCGCGGCTATGCCAAGAAAGTCAATATTTCGTCTTTCGTCGGCGCCTTTCCCATTGAAGCGCCGCGCTACGTCGCTCTGGTCATCGTCGATGAGCCGAAGGGCAACAAAGACACCTTTAACTACGCCACCGGGGGCTGGGTGGCGGCGCCGGCCTTCGGGCGGGTGGTCAATCGCATGGCGACCCTGGTCGGCATGACGCCGGACCGGACGCCGCAAGCCGCGCCTTCCCAGTCATTGATGCGCCAGGCCAGTTTGGGGGCCAATACGGGGACAAGTACGGCGACCCCGAAACCACGAGCGGTTTTGATGAAGGTCCACAAGAAAGCCGAAAGGGCCGCGGAACGCAAATTACTAAACCGGGTGCGGGCCGTGTTGAGCCCAACCCAAAAGACCAGCGGGGCGGTTGCATCCGGTCCACCGGAGCAAGCGCTTGCGACTTTTTGACGTCTTGCATGGAGCCGAGATTGAAGTGACAGACCAAACGGTCTCAAACGAATTGGAGATAAACGGGCTCACCTGCGACTCCCGGCAGGTCGAGCCCGGCTTTGTTTTTGCCGCCATCCCCGGAACGCAACTGGACGGGCGCGATTTTATCCCCGATGCGCTTGAGCGTGGCGCTGTCTGCGTGATGGCCCCGCCCGGTACAACAGTTGAAAGTTCAGCCCCGGTTTTGACTGCCGCCAACCCGCGCCGCCAATACGCGCTGATGGCGGCAAATTTCTTCGAGACCCAGTCCCGCACCATCGCCGCCGTCACCGGCACCAATGGCAAGACGTCGGTGGTTTCTTTCCTGCGCCAGATCTGGACCCGGCTTGGGCACAAGGCGGCCAGCGCCGGTACGCTCGGGATTGAGGCCGACGGTTGGGAAAAACGAGAAAGCCTGACAACGCCGGACCCGGCTGATTTGCACCGCGACCTTCGGGAATTGGCCGAAGCCGGGGTCGATCATCTTGCGCTCGAAGCGTCGAGCCACGGACTGCAACAACATCGCCTCGACGGGGTGCGTGTATCGCTGGCGGCGTTCACTAATTTGAGCCGTGATCACCTGGACTATCACGGCGATATGGACAATTACCTAGCCGCCAAGCTGCGGCTGTTTACCGATATCATCCAGCCCGGCGGCACCGTAGTCATTAACGCCGATGCGGCGCATGCGGGCGATGTCGAAGCGGTGGCGGTGAAGCACGGCCTTGCGGTTTTCAGTTTCGGAGATAAGGGCAAAGACGTGCGTTTGGTCAAGGCCGATGTTCTGGCCGATGGCCATCGCCTGACTCTCGACATTGGCGGTAAATCCTTCGACGTGACCGTGCCGTTGCTGGGTGGGTTTCAGGTTTCGAATGCTTTATGCGCCCTGTCGCTGGCGATTGCGTCCGGATGTGATGCAGATAAAGCGACCCGTGCACTTGAACAATTAACCGGCGCACCGGGGCGCATGCAATTGGCCGGGCTTCATCCAAACAGCGCTGCGGTTTATATCGATTTTGCCCATACCCCCGACGCCCTCGAAAACATGTTGCAAGCCATGCGGCTCCACACCCAGAAACGGCTGCATCTGGTGTTCGGCTGCGGCGGCGACCGGGATGCCGGCAAGCGTCCTGAAATGGGCGCCATCGCCGAAAAATACGCAGACATAATCATTGTTACGGACGACAACCCCCGCAACGAGAGCGCCGCCGAGATCCGCCGTCAGATCCTTGATGAAACAAGGACGGCGGCGGACATCGGCGACCGCGCCCAGGCCATCACCGACGCGGTGAACGGGTTGGAAGCGGGAGATATTCTGGTGATCGCCGGCAAGGGCCATGAGCAGGGCCAGATCGTCGGCGAGCAAACCATTCCCTTCGACGACCTTACGCACGCCCAGGCGGCCCTGGCCAAGGTGACGTCATGAACCCGGCCATGGAAAGTTATCTCTGGAACGCCGACACGGTAATGGCGGCCACCGGCGGACAGGTTTCCGGGGACTGGCACGACTGGCATGCTGTTGGCGTATCCATCGACAGCCGCTCTGTGCGACCCGGTGATTTGTTTGTCGCCATCAAGGGACCGAAATTCGACGGCCATGACTTCGCCTGTGCTGCGCTTAAGGCCGGCGCCTCGGCCGTGGTCATTGACCATATCCCGGACGGCCCCGGCGCCCTTGCCCCCGAAGCCCCGGTGCTCGAGGTCAAAGACGCCACCCAGGCCCTGGAAAAATTAGGCATCGCCGCCCGGACAAAGGCCCAGGCCCGGATCATCGCCGTCACCGGCAGCGTCGGCAAGACCGGAACCAAGGAAGCGCTGCGTTTCGTTCTCGAAGATCAGGGACCGACGACGGCCACCCAAGGCAGCCTCAACAATCATTGGGGCGTGCCGTTGAGCCTGGCGCGCCTGCCAGCCGACGATCTTTACGGGGTGTTTGAAATCGGCATGAACCATGCGGGCGAAATCACGCCGCTGTCAAAGATGGTGCGGCCACATGTCTGCATTATTACCAACGTCGAAGACGTGCACAGCGCGCACTTTAAATCGACCGAAGACATCGCCGACGCCAAGGCGGAGATTTTCTCAGGCATGGAACCCGGCGGCATTGCCATCCTCAACCGGGATAACGCGCAATACGACCGGCTTTGCCGGGCCGCCGAAAAGGCGGGCGTGGAAACGGTTATCGGTTTCGGCGCCCACCCGCAAGCCCAGGCCCGCCTGTTGGAAACCACCACCGACTGCGAAGGCTCGGCCATCAAGGCGGTCTTGGGCGGGACCGAATATGAGTACCGCATCGGCGTGCCGGGCGCGCACTGGGTGATGAATTCGCTGGCCGTGCTGGCAGCCGTCGATGCGCTCGGCGCAGACATCGGCATGGCGGCCAGGGCGTTAGCCAACATGGTCGGGCTCAAGGGGCGCGGACAGCGGCACACGGTCGAGGGTCTGGGCGGCACCTTTGTCGTTATTGATGAAAGCTATAACGCCTCGCCTGTTTCCGTGAAGGCTGCGCTTGAAGTGCTGGGGGGCATGAACCCCGGCGGCGGCGGGCGCAGGGTCGCCGTTCTCGGCGACATGCTGGAACTGGGTGCGCAAACTGAAAAGCACCACGCGGCGCTGGTGGCGACGTTGATCGAACAGAAAATCAATCTCGTCTTTACCGCCGGTCAGTACATGGGCGCGCTTTGGGATGTCCTGCCAAAATCCATGCGCGGCGGTTCGTCGACCACGTCGGCCGGTTTGTTGCCCAAGGTCAAGGCCATGGTCCGCGCCGGCGATGTCATCGTCGTCAAGGGTTCCGCCGGCTCCAACATGAGCCCCATCATCGAAGGGCTTTTGGACCTGGGTAATCCTTGCGGCGCCGACCCGGATACCCACAAACACGTGGCCAACGGATAAGAGGGGGGAACGATGCTTTACCATATCCTGTTCCCCCTGGCCGATCAGTTCGCCGTGTTGAACGTGTTTCGCTACCTGACGTTCAGGACCGGCGGCGCGATCATGACGGCCTTGATCATCAGCTTCCTGTTCGGCCCGGTCCTCATCAACATTTTGAAAACCCGCCAGAACGTCGGCCAGCCGATCCGCGAAGACGGACCGGAAGGACACCTGCTGACCAAAAAGGGCACGCCGACCATGGGCGGCTTTTTGATATTGCTGGCGCTGACGTTGGCGACGTTGCTGTGGGCGGATTTAAACAATGCGTATATCTGGCCGGTGCTCGGCGTCACCATTGCGTATGGCACCATCGGTTTCCTGGACGATTACCTGAAAGTCACCCGCCAAACTTCCAACGGCTTGTCGGGGCGGCTGAAATTGTTGTTGCAGGCGGCCATCGCCGTCGTCGCCGCCTTCGTCATCATGCACCAGTTGCCGATGCCATTGACGACGACCCTGGCGGTGCCGTTCCTGAAAAGCACCCTCATCAATCTCGGCTGGGGGTTTGTGATTTTCGCCGTCGTCGTCATGGTCGGCGCATCCAACGCCGTCAATTTGACCGACGGCCTCGACGGGCTGGCGATTGTCCCGGTGATGATTGCCGCCGGCGTCTTCGCACTGATCGCCTATCTGGTCGGGAACGCGGTTTTCTCGAACTACCTGCAGCTTCATTACGTTCCCGGCGCCGGCGAGCTGGCGGTCTTCCTGGGCGCCCTTGTCGGTGGCGGTTTGGGCTTTTTATGGTTCAACGCGCCGCCGGCCAAGGTGTTCATGGGCGATACGGGGTCGTTATCTCTGGGCGGCGCCCTGGGCGCGGTCAGTGTCGTTACCAAGCATGAACTGGTGCTCGCCATCGTCGGCGGCCTGTTCGTGCTGGAAACGGTTTCCGTCATCGTTCAGGTGGCGTCGTTCAAGCTGACCGGCAAGCGTATTTTCGCCATGGCCCCGCTGCACCATCACTTCGAAAAAAAGGGCTGGGCGGAAAGCACCATTGTCATCCGGTTCTGGATCATCGCCTCCATCCTGGCGCTGGTCGGCCTGTCAACGTTGAAGCTGAGGTGATGTCCGAATGATCGACGTATTCCCCTTCGCCAGTCTCCCGGTCGCCGTCTTCGGGCTTGGCCGGTCCGGGCTATCGACGGCCAAGGCGCTGGTCAAAAGCGACGCCGAGGTATGGGCCTGGGACGATGACGAAGACGCGCGCACACGCGCCGCCGCCGAGGGCGTGCCGCTGGTCGATCTCTACAAATGCGACTGGAAAGAAACCACGACCCTGGTGCTGACCCCCGGTATTCCCATGCATCACCCGAAACCCCACAAGATCGTCACCCTGGCCGAGGCCGCCAATGTCGAGATTATCGGCGATGCCGAATTGCTGGTCCGCACGCAACGCGAATCAGCCTACATCGGCATCACCGGGACCAACGGAAAATCGACGACGACGGCGCTGATCGGCCACATCATGCAGATTTCCGGGCGCGAGGCCGAAGTCGGCGGCAATTTAGGCATTCCGGCGCTGGAACTGGAACCCATCGGCCATGAGGGAACCTACGTGCTTGAGATGTCGTCGTTCCAGATCGAGTTGACCCGCTCTATCACCTTCGATGTCGCCGTGTTGCTTAACATCAGCGCCGATCATCTGGACCGCTACGCCGGCATGGATGGCTATATCGCGGCCAAGAAAATGATTTTCCACCGCCAGACGGACCCGCGCACCGCCGTCATCGGTATGGATGACGATTTTTGCCGTGCCATCCATGATGAGCTGAAAGCCGCCGGCGAGCAGGTGGTGATCGGGGTATCCGGCTTGGCGCGCGTTCCCGGCGGTGTCTATGCCGTCAACGGAATCCTGATCGATGATGTTGAAGGCCAGCAAACGCCGGTTATGGATCTTAAGGAAAATGCCTGTCTGCCCGGCGCCCACAACTGGCAAAACGCCGCCGCCGCCTATGCCGCCACCAAGGCCGCCGGTGTGCCGCCGCACGCCATCATGGCCTGCATCAACAGCTACCCCGGACTGGTGCACCGCCAGGAGCCGGTGGCGCTTGTTGACGGCATTGGTTACGTCAACGATTCCAAGGCCACCAACGCCGACGCAGCCGCCAGAGCGTTGTCGTGCTACGACGCCATCTACTGGATTGCCGGCGGCCGCCCCAAGGAAGGCGGCTTGGTTGCGGCCGAGCCGCATCTCGGCAACGTGCGCCACGCCTTCCTGATCGGCGAGGCGGCAATGGAATTTTCCCAGTTTCTTGACGGCAAGGTACCGTTTTCCGTTTCCGGCGATCTGGAAACGGCGTTTAAGGCGGCGGGCGACATGGCGGCCAAGGACAAGGCAGAAGGTGCCGTCGTGTTGTTGTCGCCGGCGGCGGCATCGTTTGACCAGTTCGAAAATTTCGAAGTCCGGGGCGATGCCTTCCGCGATTTGGTCGAAGCGCTTCCCGGTGTGCATATAGACCCGTCGGAAGAACCGGGCATTTTCCCCGGCACGCGTGGCCCCGATGATATGCCTTCTGGTGATGGACCTTCCAGGGAGACGGCTTCATGAGCGCCATCGCCCGCACCGATACCAGCCTCGTTACCCGTTGGTGGTGGACCGTCGACCGCCTGACCCTGGCGGCGCTTGCCGCCATTATCGCCACCGGCGCAGTCCTCACCCTGGCCGCGTCCCCGGCGGTGGCCGAGCGCATCGGCTTTGATACCTTCCATTTTGCCCGCCGCCAGTTCCTGTTTTTAGGCCTCGCCGTCGCGGTGATATTCGCGACCTCGTTTCTGACCGACAAAGGGGTCCGGCGCCTGGCCGTTGCCATCATGGCCGGGGCCGTGGTGCTGATGATCGCGACCTTGTTCGTGGGCGCCGAGATAAAAGGCGCGTCGCGCTGGTTGCCGGTTGCCGGGTATTCCCTGCAACCGTCCGAATTCGTCAAACCGGGCTTTGCCGTCATCACCGCCTGGATGTTCACCGAAAAGCGGCTCGATGATCGGTTCCCCGGCCACGCCATCGCCACCGGCTTGTTCCTGGTCGTTGCCGCGTTGCTGTTGTTGCAGCCCGATGTCGGCATGACCATGGTCGTGGCGGCGGTTTGGTCGGTTCAGTTCTTTGTCGCCGGCTTGCCGCTGTTGCTGGTCATTGGGTTGGGGTTCTTGTTCCTGGGCGCCAGTGTCGGCGCGTATTTTTCCTTCGGCCATGTACAGGCCCGGGTCGATCGTTTCCTGGACCCGGCGGGCGGCGAAAGCTACCAGGTGTCGCGCGCCCTTGAAGCCTTCAAAAACGGCGGCTGGGCAGGCCGTGGTCCCGGCGAGGGCCGGGTCAAAGAAGTCCTGCCCGATGCCCACGCGGATTTCATCTTCGCCGTCGCCGGTGAGGAATTCGGATTGATCCTGTGCCTGGTATTGGTGGCGTTATTCACCTTTGTCGTGTTGCGCGGGTTTTCCCGGGTGCTCAAGGATAACGACTTGTTTGCGTTGTTGGCGGTGACCGGCCTGCTGGTGCAGTTCGCCGTGCAGACGATTATCAACATGGCCTCCAACATCAACCTGATGCCGCCCAAGGGAATGACCTTGCCGTTCATCTCTTATGGCGGATCATCGACGTTGGCGTTGGCCTTGGGCATGGGCATGGTCCTGGCGCTGACCCGCGAGCGACAGGGCGCAAGGAGGTCCGGATGACGTCTGGCAAACCCCTGGTCGTCCTCGCCGCCGGTGGCACCGGGGGCCATGTGTTCCCGGCCGAAGCCCTGGCGGCGGAGCTGTCCGGGCGCGGATGCCGTCTGGCGGTGGTCACGGACCGCCGGGGCGGCGTCTGGCAGAATATGTCCGGGGATATGGACGTCCATCACATTCGCGCCAGCGGCGTTGCCGGTAAAAGTTTCGCCGCCCGGCTGCAAAGTGGCCCGCAATTGGCCATCGGCACCTGGCAGGCGCGCGGCCTATTGAAACGCCTGCAGCCGAAAGCGGTGATCGGATTTGGCGGTTATGCCTCCGTACCGACGATGCTGGCGGCCAGCTTCGGTGGGTTTCACACGGCCATTCACGAACAGAACGCTATTTTGGGCCGCGCCAACAGGCTGCTGGCGTCCCGGGTTGAAAAGATCGCCACCTCGTTTGACCAGACGGAGGGCCTGCCCGACGGTAGCGCCGTCAAAGTTACCCGCACCGGTACGCCCGTGCGCGCTGGCGTGACCGCGATCAGCGACGATCCCTATCCCGCCCTCGGCGAAACAGGCCCGCTATCACTTCTGGTCATGGGCGGCTCGCAAGGGGCGCATGTTTTTTCCCAGGTCGTCCCCGCCGCCCTCGGTCTCCTGGATGAAAGTCTGCGGAGCCGCGTGACCGTGACCCAGCAATGCCGGCCCGAGGATCTGGATTTTGTTCATGGCCATTACAGGGGCCTCGGTATCGACGCCGAATTGAAGACCTTCTTCGACGATATTCCGCAACGCCTGAAAAATGCCCACCTGCTGATCAGCCGCGCCGGCGCCTCGACGGTGGCCGAGGCCCTCGTCGCTGGCCGGCCGTCGATTTTGGTGCCGTATCCTCATGCCATTGACGATCACCAGACCCGCAACGCCCACGCTGTCGATGAGGCCGGTGGCGGCTGGATGATACCGCAAACAGCCTTTACCTCGACCAACCTAGCGATGCGTCTCGACTCGCTGCTCGGCTTGCCGGCGATCCTAGAAAAGGCAGCGCTTTCGGCCAAGGCCGCGGGGGTGCCGGATGCGGCGCAACGTCTGGCCGATATGGTGGTTGCCCTGCTGCCGTCGAATGGCGAAGGCTCCGATACGCAGGTGAGGGCGGCATGAAGGCGCTTCCCCTGGGCATCGGCACCATTCATTTCGTCGGCATCGGCGGTATCGGCATGAGCGGCATTGCCGAAGTCCTGCATACTTTGGGTTATTCGGTGCAGGGCAGCGATGTCAAAGAAAGCGCCAACGTCAAGCGGCTGCGCGATATCGGCATCACCATTCATATCGGCCACCGCGAAGAGAATTTAGGCGCGGCCGGCGTCATCGTCACCTCGACCGCGGTCAAAGCCGATAACGCCGAAGTCCAGGCCGCCCGCCAGCGCCTGATCCCGGTTGTCCGGCGGGCCGAAATGCTGGGCGAGTTGATGCGGCTGAAATGGTCAATTGCTGTTGGTGGCACCCACGGCAAAACCACGACGACGTCATTGATTGCCCAAGTGCTGGATGTTGCGGGCATGGACCCGACGGTCATCAACGGCGGCATCATCAATGCCTGGGGATCGAACGCACGCCTCGGCGGCGGCGACTGGATGGTCGCGGAAGCCGACGAATCCGACGGCACGTTCCTGAAGCTTCCGGCGACCATTGCCGTCGTCACCAACATCGACCCCGAACACCTCGATCACTACGGCAATTTTGACAAACTGCGTCAGGCCTTTGATGCTTTTGTCGAGAACATTCCTTTTTACGGCTTCGCCGCCCTGTGCATCGACCACGCGGAGGTGCAGGCGATGATCCCGCGCGTCTCGGACCGGCGCATCGTCACCTATGGCTTCAGCCCCCAGGCCGATGTCCGCGCCTTGGGTCTGACGATGACCTTCGAGCAGGCTCAATTCGACGTCCATATCACCGAGCGCAAGAGCGGCACCAGCAACGTCATCGAAGGGCTGGAACTGCCGATGTTAGGGCAACACAACGTCCAAAACGCCCTCGCCGCGATTGCCATCGCCTCTGAAATGGGCATCAGCGAAGACGTCATCAGACGGGCGCTCAAGTCCTTCCAAGGGGTCAACCGCCGCTTCACCCGCGTCGGCGTTGCCGGCGGGGTTCAGGTTATTGATGATTACGGCCATCATCCGGTGGAAATCACCGCCGTCCTGAAAGCCGCGCGCGCCGGCACCAAGGGTAAGGTCATCGCCGTCGTCCAACCACACCGCTACACCCGGCTCAGGGATCTGTTCGAAGAATTCTGCACCTGTTTCAACGACGCCGACGCGGTCATCGTCGCCGATGTGTTTGAGGCCGGCGAAGCCCCCATCGAAGGCTTCAACCGGGACACCCTGGTCGAAGGCCTCGGTCATCATGGCCACCGCACGGTGCTGGCCCTGGGTGGCCCCAAAGATTTAGCCCGCGTGGTGCATGGCTTGGCGACAAGCGGCGACATGGTTGTCTGCCTGGGCGCCGGCGACATTACCGGGTGGGCGCAGGCGCTGCCGGACGAACTCACCCGGCTTCAAACCAAGGGCAGGGGGGCGGCGAATGATGACGGCTAAGCAATTCCCGCCGGACCTGATCGAGCGTCTGCCAAGCGTGCGCGGGCGGCTTGAGGCGAATGCGCCGCTGGCGCGCTATTCGTGGTTCAAAACCGGCGGCCCGGCGGAGGTTCTGTTCCATCCCGAAGACGCCGATGATCTGGCGTCCTTCCTTAAGGCAAAACCCACTGACGTGCCCCATACCGTAATCGGCGTGGCGTCGAACATCATCGTCCGCGACGGCGGCGTTGAGGGCGTTGTTATCCGTATCGGTCGCGGTTTTGCCGACATTCAACTCGACCACGACATTATTACCGCCGGGGCCGGGGCGGCGGATATCAACGTCGCTCGCAAGGCGCGGGATGCGGGGCTGGCGGGTCTGGAATTTTTGTCCGGTATTCCCGGCACCATCGGCGGCGGCTTGCGCATGAACGCCGGCGCCTACGAGCGCGAGATCAAGGATGTGATTATCGATGCCGACGTGCTCGACGGGCAAGGAAAACGTCATCGTCTTGGACCGGATGCGCTTGGCCTCGGCTATCGTCATTCCGCTGTTGGCGAGGATTGGGTTTTTATTTCCGCCCGCTTGCAGGGGGAGCCGGGCGACAGGCAAGACATTGATCGTCGCATGGAGAAAATCAGCAGTGAGCGCGAGAAAACGCAACCGGTGAAGACGCCGACGGGGGGCTCGACCTTCGCCAATCCCAAAAATCACAAGGCTTGGGAGCTTATCGATAAAGCCGGATGCCGGGGGCTTGTCCGTGGCGGCGCCCAGGTGTCTGAGCTGCATTGCAATTTCCTGATTAATACCGGCACCGCCACCGCCGCCGACCTCGAAGGTCTGGGCGAGGAAGTCAGGCGCCGGGTGATGGAAGACAGCGGTGTCATGCTGGAATGGGAAATCAGGCGTCTCGGCCTTCATGTGGAGGGCTTGTCATGAGCAAACATGTCGCCGTTCTCATGGGTGGCTGGTCGGCGGAACGCGAAGTGTCGCTTGTCTCCGGGGCTTCGGTGTCGAAATCCCTGGGTGAAGCGGGGATGAGGGTCACCGCCATTGACGTGCAACGCGACATGGGCACCTTGATGACGCGGCTGTATCCGCGCCCCGATGCTGTCTTTAACGCCCTGCACGGGCGTTTTGGCGAAGACGGCTGCGTCCAGGGCTTGCTCGATATTCTTGATATTCCGTACACCCATTCGGGTCTGTTGGCGTCGGCGTTGGCGATGGACAAGCCGATGGCCAAACGATTGTTTCAGGGGGCGGGAATTCCCGTCGCCGAGCACATCATCGCGGGCCGCGAAGAGATCATGACGGGCGACGTGATGGAGCGGCCCTATGTGGTCAAACCCCTGAACGAGGGCTCCAGCGTCGGCGTCCACATCGTGCTGGAAGGCGACAACGAGCCGTTGTTCAATGATACGGGCTGGCCCTTTGGCGATCAGGTGATGGTGGAAAAATTTATCCCCGGGCGCGAATTGACGGTCTCGGTGATGGGCGACAAGGCGCTCGCGGTTACGGAAATAACGACGGGCCGGGAATTTTATGATTATGACGCCAAATACGCCGAAGGCGGGTCGCGTCATGTGGTGCCGGCGGAAATAGACGACAGCCTAACGGAAGAGGCCATGCGGCTGGCTGTCCTGGCCCACCAAACGCTCGGCTGTCGCGGCGTCAGCCGGGCCGATTTCCGTTACGACGGCGAACAACTGTACCTGCTTGAAATCAACACCCAACCGGGTCTGACACCGACATCTCTGGTGCCCGAGCAAGCCCAGCATGCCGGCCTTTCGTTCCAGGACTTGGTGGTCTGGATGGTCGATAACGCGGAGTGCGACTCATGAGCAAAACAAGGAAAACCCAAAAATCCAAGCGCGGCCAGCCCCGCGCCAAGGTGGTGCCGTTCTGGCGTAGCCGCAAGGTGCATGGCGCGTTGGTGGTTGTGTTGTTGGGGCTTGCCATCGGCGGTGCCTGGCGTCTGCATCAGTCTTCCTGGATTTCGAAAAATCTGGAAAGGGCGAAATGGGAATTGATCGCGGCGTCGGCGCGCATCGGCTTCAAGGTTGATGAAATTCTGGTCGTCGGACGGGCTCAGACGAACCAGAAAAATCTTCTGGCCGCCGTGCAACTGGTACGCGGCGCACCGATCCTGGCTTTCGATCTGAAGGCGGCGAGAAAACGCGTTGAATCCCTGCCCTGGATCAAGACAGCTGTCATCGAGCGCATGTTACCGGACACCGTGTTGCTCAGTATCCGGGAACGCAAACCAATGGCGCTGTGGCAGCACAAGGGCGCATTCGCATTGATTGATTCCGGGGGTGAAATAATTCTGCGCCAGGGGCTGGAACAGTTTTCCGACCTGCTGCTTGTCGTCGGCGCCGATGCACCGGGTAATACGGCGGAACTTTTAAAGACGCTGGCTACCGAACCGCAACTGATGGGCAGGGTCAAATCCGCCGTGCGCGTCGGCGGGCGGCGTTGGAACCTGCGCCTTGAGGGCAATATCGATGTCCGCCTGCCGGAAAAAGATACAGCGTCGGCGTGGGCCCGTTTGGCCGATTACGAGCGTACCCACCGGGTGTTGGAACGTGATGTGCAAATCCTGGATTTGCGCCTGCCCGACCGCCTGATCGTGCGCAAGAACCGCAAGCGGCCCGAGGTCATCCTCGGCAAGCGCCAAGAGACTTAGAGAAGATTTAAGAAGAAAGCTCGAAAGACCATGAAGAAAAAAACGATACCCGCCAGCGCCAAGACTGGCCTCCGGAATGGCTTGGTCGCCGCCCTTGATATCGGCACGAGCAAAGTTTGTTGCCTGATCGCGCGCGCCAATACCGACCTCGGGCTGGGGCCGAAAAAATCCAAGGGCATGAAAATCATCGGTATCGGCCATCAGGTTTCCGGCGGTATCCGGTCGGGCACCATTGTCGATCTTGATGAAACCGAAGACGCCATCCGCGCCACCGTCGAGGCGGCGGAACAGATGGCCGGGGAAAATATCTCCGACGTGGTCGTCAATCTGTCCGGCGGGCAGCCGCAATCGCGCCTCATCGCCTATGAAATTTCCATCGCCGGCCATGAAATCGGCGATGCCGACCTTAGGCGCATCCTCGACCCGCAAGTGCTGGGCAACGGCATGGCCAAGGAACGCGAGATGGTCCACACCATCCCCGTCGGCTACTCCATCGACGGCAACCGGGGGGTGCGCGACCCGCGTGGCATGTTCGGCGAAAGACTGGGCGTCAATATGCACGTCATCAACGCCTTGAGCGGCCCCGTGCGCAACCTGGAAACCAGCGTCCAGCGCTGCCATCTGGGTATCGAAGACAAGGTCGTCTCGTCCTATGCATCGTCGCTGGCAACGCTGGCGGACGATGAAACCGAACTCGGCGTCACGTGTGTCGACATGGGCGGCGGGACGACATCCATCGCCGTCTTCTTTGACGGTGAACTGGTACATACGGACGTCATCCCCATCGGCGGCGTCCATGTCACCAACGATATAGCTCGCGGCCTGTCGACCCCCTTGCGCCAGGCGGAACGCATGAAGACGCTCTACGGCAGCGCCTTGGCGTCATCGTCAGACGACCGTGAAATCATCCAGGTGCCGCTGGTCGGCGAGGACAAGACCGGCGAAACCAATCAGGTGCCGCGTTCCATGCTGGTCGGCATCATCCGCCCGCGTATCGAAGAAACGCTGGAAATGGTTCGCGACCGGCTGCACGTCGCCGGCTTCGACAAGGTCGCCGGCAAGCGCATCGTGCTGACCGGCGGCGCCAGCCAGCTCCCCGGTATTCCTGAGCTGGCCACCAGCATTGTCGACAAACAGGTCCGCATGGGCCGGCCCCGGGCCATCGAAGGGATGCCCGAGGCGATTGCCGGTCCCGCATTCGCCACTTCTGCGGGGCTTTTACATTACGCCATCAGCAACAAGACCGAGGCGCCCAGCGCCGCCTATTGCCCGCCCGAACAGATTAAAGGCCGGGGCCTGGGACGTTTCAGTCAATGGATAAGAGAGAATTTCTGATGAAGGCTTTGTTTAACGCTTTAACCCCAACAACCAGTTCACCGGCGGATGGATACTCATCCATCCGTCCCACTATTTTTTCCAAGACGTTTTAACGAAGGAGGTCACCATGAGCATCAATCTGACCGTACCGGTAGAAACCGCAGCACCCCTACTGAAACCAAAACTGACCGTTATCGGCGTCGGCGGCGCCGGCGGCAACGCCGTCAACAACATGATCAATGCCGAATTGGAAGGTGTCGATTTTGTCGTTGCCAACACGGACGCACAGTCCCTGGCGTTGTCTAAAACAGATCATCGCATCCAGCTGGGAACGGCCCTGACGCAGGGGCTGGGTGCGGGGTCGAGGCCCGAAGTCGGGCGCGCCGCCGCGGAAGAAACCATTGATGAAATCCTCGCCGAACTGGAAGGTGCGCATATGACCTTCATCGCCGCCGGCATGGGCGGCGGCACCGGCACCGGGGGCGCGCCGGTGATTGCCCGGGCGGCCAGGGAAAAAGGCATTCTCACCGTCGGCGTCGTCACCAAACCGTTTCAGTTCGAAGGCGCGCACCGCATGGCCCAGGCCGAAGCCGGCATCGAGGAACTGGAACAGTATGTCGATACGCTGATCGTTATTCCAAACCAGAACCTGTTCCGCATCGCCAATGAAAAAACCACCTTCGCCGACGCCTTCGCCATGGCCGACGAGGTGTTGTATTCGGGTGTGCGTGGGGTCACCGATTTGATGGTCATGCCGGGTCTGATTAACCTGGATTTTGCCGATATTCGTACGGTCATGAGCGAAATGGGCAAGGCGATGATGGGCACCGGCGAGGCCGAAGGCGAACGCCGGGCGCTGGATGCGGCGGAAGCGGCGATTGCCAATCCATTGCTCGACGATATGTCCATGAAGGGCGCCAGGGGTGTACTGATCAACATCACCGGCGGCATGGATATTACGCTGTTTGAGGTCGATGAGGCGGCAAACCGGATCAGGGCCGAAGTCGATGATGATGCCTATATCATCGTCGGTTCGGCTTTCGATCAGAGCATGGAAGGGACGATGCGGGTATCCGTCGTCGCCACCGGCATCGACGCCAGCGCCTTGCAAATGCCGCTGCCGACGATGCTGCATCTGGCCGAAGAACTTGAGCACACCGAACCCGAGCGCTTTGAACCCGAGCCCGAACCGGAACAGGCGTATGTCTCGGATTTCGAAGTCGAACCGGAGTCTGTGTCCGAGCCCGAACCCGAACCGGCTCCGGAACCGGCGCTGGCTTCCTATCTGCCCGAGGAACCAGCCTCTGCCGGTGAGTTGCCGGTGCAGGCAGATGCCGAATCGGTGCCGGAAATAGAATCCGAATCCGAACCCGAATTTGCCGCCGAGCCGGAAATGACGCCGCCGCCTGCGGCAATGCCGAGCATAGGCGCTACGGACGCTTTCATTCCACCGGCACCGGCCCAAGGGGAGTATAAGGGGGAATTCGGCGGGGAAATCATGGCGGAAGCTGATGAAACCCCAAGGGAGTCCCGAGAGGAAGCCGCCGGAATTGCGGATATGGTATCCGAATCCACCCCGGCGCCGGTTGTCCAATCAAAGAGGGTGAGCCTTTTTGAACGGGTTACGGGAAGTGGCCGGGCGGCTTTCGGCAAAAAAAGCCGCAAGCCGGAAGATCAACCGGAAGTGTCAGAAGTAACGGAAAATAAAGGAATTTCCTCTATGCAAGAAGCCACGGAAGAGACTGGGAATGCGGCAACGGAGACGAGAGAATCCTTAGAGGAATCCTCGTCTGACAACATTCAGGTCCTCGGGGACGTCACCGAAGGTACCCTGGAAGAAGTCATGGAAGCCGTTGACGAGGACAACAAGCTGGGTGGCCTTGACCCGGAAGACCGGCTGGGCAGCAGCGAAAGAGAAGAAGATCTTCTGGATATTCCGGCCTTTTTACGCCGTCAGGCTAATTGACGGAAAAGGCAGGAAATTCCGGACGTTGGAAGGCTGAAAAGCGAGTAACAATCGGAAATAAAGAGTGATTTGAGCGGCTTTCGGGATATTGCTAAACACAATCTCGAAAGCCTCTCCATTCTCTTTGGTTTTCAAATGTTTAATCCAAGACCGGGTAATTTTCGGAGCGTTCTTAGAAAATGGGTTTTACGAAAGACAATTCGGCGGAACCAGGCGGCTTCGTTAATCAGCGGACCCTGAAAACGTCGATCAATTGCTCTGGCGTCGGCCTTCATTCCGGCGCCCGGATAACGATGACGCTCCATCCCGCCGAGGAAAATTCAGGCATCCATTTCAAACGCACCGATATTGCCGGCGCCGGCGCCGTCATCCCGGCCCTTTGGGACCATGTCGTCGATACCCGCATGTGCACCACCATCGGCAACCGTGACGGGGTTAGCATCGGAACGGTCGAACATCTGATGGCGGCATTGGCCGGTTGCGGTATCGATAACGCGCTCATCGAATTGAACGGTCCGGAAGTTCCGATCATGGATGGCTCGTCGCAGCCTTTTGTGTTTTTGGTCGAATGCGCCGGTGTCGTTGAACAAAATGCCCCCAGGCGCATCATCCGAATTTTAAAACCTGTTTCCGTCAACGCCGGTGAAGCCACGCTGTCGCCGGGAACGCACTTGTCGCTTGATTTTGAAATCGACTTCGAAAGCGCCGCCGTTTCGCAGCAATCGCTTTCCATCGGCATCGTCAACGGCAGCTTCGCCAAGGAACTGGCCCGCGCCCGGACCTTCGGCTTCCTGCATGATGTTGAAGCCCTTAGGGCCGCCGGTTTGGCCAAGGGCGGTTCGCTGGATAACGCCATCGTCGTCAGCGGCGATAAAATCCTCAATGAAGGCGGTCTTCGCTATGACGATGAATTCGTCCGTCACAAAGCCTTGGATGCGCTCGGCGACCTTTATTTGGCCGGCGCGTCGATTGTCGGCAGGTTCCAGGGCGTTTGCTCGGGCCATGCGACCAACAATGCCCTGTTGCATGCTCTGTTTGCCGATTCGGACGCTTGGTGCTACGACGTCTTCCAGGGCGATGAAGTCTTGTCCGCCATTAATGGCGGCATCTTCCCCGAACTGGCGCAAACGGCCTGAGGCCTTTTTCCAAGGCCGGTTTTTGACCTGACCCTGCTTTAGCAGGATTTTTTTTGCCGATTTTGAAGCCCTTTTCATGGTTCCGGGGCGGTGGCGTGATATAATTCCCGCAGACACCGTAGGCCCCAGACTTCACGCTCAAGGCGAATAAGATGATCCGTTTCAATCCCTTCCCAAACGCGCGTTTCGCCGTTCTTTTGCTTGCCCCGATTCTGGCCTTGTCCCTTGTCCTGGGCGCGTGTACGCAGAAAGCCCCAGAATACAAAGAACGCCCGGTGGAAACGCTCTATAACCAAGCCATGGATGCGCTTTTATCCGAAAATTACGGAGTCGCCGTCGAAAAATTCGATGAAGTGGAACGTCAGCATCCCTATTCGGCCTGGGCGACGAAGGCCCAATTAATGGGGGCCTATGCCTACTACCTCGGCAACGCCTATGACGACGCGATTGTTGCGCTCAACCGGTTTGTCCAGCTCCACCCCACCAACAAGGATGTAGCCTATGCCTTCTACCTGAAGGGGCTTAGTTATTACGAACAGATTTCCGACGTTGCCCGCGATCAGAAAATGACCTCGCTGGCGTTGTCGACCTTGGATGAGCTGATCAAACGGTTCCCTAAAAGCAAATATGCCCGTGACGCCAAGTTGAAAATCGATTTAACCCGGGACCATCTTGCCGGCAAGGAAATGGAGATCGGTCGTTACTATCACAACAAGGGGCACTATCTGGCCGCGATCAATCGTTTCAAGAGCGTCATCGATAATTACCAGACGACGACCCACGTGCCCGAGGCCCTGCACCGGTTGACGGAGGCCTATCTGGCCCTCGGCGTCAATGAAGAGGCCCGCAAAACCGCCGCCGTGCTGGGCCATAACTTCCCCGGCAGCGAATGGTATCTGGATTCCTACAAGATAATGGGCAACGAAGTGGCCGTTCCCGCCGATAAGAAGAAAAAGCCCTGGTACAAGGTTTGGTAATTCCATGCTGAAGGTTTTGTCCGCGTGCTAACGACACTTTCAATTCGCGACGTCGTTCTGATCGGTCGTCTCGACCTTTCCTTCGAGGCGGGCCTGAGCGTACTGACCGGGGAAACCGGGGCCGGGAAATCCATTTTGCTCGATTCTTTAGGGCTCGTGCTGGGCATGCGCGCCGACGCGCGCCTGATTCGCCACGGCGCCGAACAGGCATCGGTGACGGCGGCCTTCGAGCTGGATTCCGATCATGCCGTGCTGGCCCGGTTGAAAGAGCTGGGGACCGCCGGCGATGACGGGGAACTGGTGTTGCGCCGGGTGCTCGGCAAGGACGGCCGTTCCAAGGCCTTCATTAACGACCAACCGGTCAGCGTCCAGTTACTGCGCGAAATTGGCGACGACCTGGTGGAAGTTCACGGCCAGTTCGAAAACCAGCGCCTGTTGAAGGAATCCGCCCACCGCCCCTTGCTCGATTCCTACGCAGGCCTTGGCGGCACGGTGGGAAAGGTCAAAGCCGCCTATGCGGAATGGGCACTTTCGACCAAAACCCTGGAACAAGCCGTGGCGGCGCTGGAAACAGCGCTCCGCGACCGGGATTATCTGACCCATGCCTTTGACGAGTTGAAGGCGCTCGACCCCCAACCCGGCGAGGAAAAAGACCTGGCATCGAAACGCCTGCTGATGATGAACGCCGAAAAGCTGTTGGAGGCCATGAACGCGGCGGCCACGGTGCTGGGCGACGATGGCGCGCAAGGAAAGCTTGCTAGCGCGCTCGGCCACCTGGAGCCGGTCGCGGACAAGGCCGACGGCAGGCTGGCGGAAACCATTGAGGCGTTATCGCGCGCCCTGTCGGAAGCCGCCGAGGCGGACGCGCTCCTACAAGGTGTCGCCGCCAGCCTCGATACGGACCCGAACGCGCTGGAAACGTCCGAGGAACGCCTGTTCGCGCTCCGCGCCCAGGCCCGCAAGCACAACGTCGAGGTCGACGACCTGGCCCGCCTGATGGATGATCTGAATGCCCAGGTGCAGGCCATCGAAGACGGCGACGCGCATCTGGCGCAACTGGCGGTGCTGGAAAAGAAAGCCAGAGCGACCTACATCCAGGCGGCGGAAAAACTAACCAGCCAGCGGCAAGAGGCGGCGGCGAAGATGGACAAGGCCATGGCCGGCGAACTGGCGCCCCTGAAGCTGGAAAAGGCCGAATTTTACACCCTGATTGAACACCTCACCGAAGACGGATGGGGGCCGGACGGGCAGGACAAGGTTGCCTTTCAAGTGGCGACCAATCCCGGCACGCCGCCGGGGCCTTTGGGCAAGATTTCGTCAGGCGGCGAACTGGCCCGCTTTACGCTGGCCTTGAAGGCCGTACTGGCCGGTGCCGACTCGGTACCGACCCTGATATTCGACGAGGTCGACAGCGGTGTCGGCGGCGCCGTGGCGGCGGCGGTCGGTGAACGCCTGGCCGGGCTGGCGGCGGGATGCCAAGTCCTCGTTGTCACCCATTCGCCACAGGTAGCGGCCCGGGGCGAGCACCACTGGCGTGTCTCGAAATCAGATAAAGGCCCGGCAGTATTGACCACGGTCGAGCCCCTGGACGCCGCCGCCCGCAAAGAGGAAATCGCCCGCATGCTGGCCGGGTCCAAGGTTACGGACGAGGCCCGCGCCGCCGCTGGCTCCCTGCTGGAAAGCGCGGGACCGTGAGCGACGATGGGGCGCTTGAACCCGTCGAAGAATTAACCCCCCTGGAGGCTTCGGCGGAATGGGCGGCGCTGGCGGATAAAATCGCTGTTCATGACAAGGCCTACTATCAAAAAGACGCACCCGAAATTTCCGACGCAGACTATGACAGCCTGCGCCGCCGCTTGCAGGCCCTTGAGGCCGCCTTTCCTGAACTGGCCCGCCCCGACAGCCCGACGCAGAAGGTCGGCGCCGCCCCCGCCGCCGGTTTCAGCAAAGTCCCGCATGCGGTGCCCATGCTGTCACTGGGCAACGCTTTTGATGACGCCGATGTGGATGAATTTGTCAAAGGCGTTCGCCGGTTTCTGAAACTGGCTGACGACGAGCCCGTAGAACTCGTCTGCGAGCCCAAGATCGACGGGCTTTCTGTTTCGCTCAGGTATGAGAACGGCAAATTCGTACAAGGGGCGACCCGTGGCGACGGCACCACCGGCGAGGACATTACGGAAAACCTGAAAACGCTGTCTGAACTGCCGATAAACATCAACGATGCGCCAGATGTGCTGGAGGTCCGGGGCGAGGTCTATATGACCCGAAGCGATTTCGGAAAACTTAACCAGGCCCAGGAAAAAGCCGACGCCAAGGTGTTTGCCAACCCCCGCAACGCCGCCGCTGGGTCTCTGCGCCAAAAGGACGCATCGGTCACGGCGTCACGCTCGCTTCGCCTGTTCGCCTATGCCTGGGGTGAGGTGTCGGGGCCAGTGGCGGAAACGCACTGGGATTTTCTGACAAAATTACGCGGCTGGGGCTTCCCGACCAATCCGCTGGCCCGCCTGGCTCGCACGACAGACGAAGGATTGGCGTTCTATAACGAGATCGAGGCCGGGCGTGCGGCCCTTGATTATGAAATCGACGGCATGGTCTACAAGGTCAACCGCCTCGACTGGCAGCAACGCCTGGGCGCCGTCAGCCGTGCGCCGCGCTGGGCCATCGCGCATAAGTTTGCAGCCGAAAAGGCGGAAACGGTGTTGAACGAAATCACCATTCAGATCGGGCGCACCGGCACCTTGACCCCCGTCGCCAATCTGGAACCCGTCACCGTCGGCGGTGTCGTGGTGTCCAGGGCGACCCTGCACAACGAGGACGAAATCGCCCGCAAAGACGTGCGCAAAGGGGATACGGTCATCATCCAGCGCGCCGGTGACGTTATCCCGCAGGTGGTGTCCGTGGTCCTGGAAAAACGCCCGAAAAACTCGAAAGCCTTTTCTTTTCCCGACACCTGCCCCGAATGCGGCAGCTTAGCGGTTCGCGACGACGGCGAAGTGGCCCGGCGCTGCACCGGCGGGCTGATCTGTCCGGCGCAGAAACTGGAACGCTTGAAGCATTTTGTCTCGCGCAACGCCTTTGACATCGAAGGCTTGGGCGTCAAACATATCAAGGCCTTTTCCGAAGACGGCCTGATCAAGACCCCGGCCGATATCTTCCGGCTCGAATCCGATCATGCCGAGGCCATCGCGGGCCGCGACGGCTGGGGCCAACAATCGGCGGACAACCTGTTTGCGGCGCTGCGCGACCGCTCCACCATATCGCTGGATCGTTTCATCTTTGCGTTGGGAATCCGCCAGGTCGGCCAGGCGATGGCGCGGCTGCTGGCCAAGCAATACGGGTCATTGTCGGGTTGGCGCGCCCAAATGGATGCGGCGCAGGACCGGGAAGGCGAAGCCTTCGCCGACCTAACCAACATTGACGGCATCGGCCCGTTGGTGGCCGACGACCTGCTGGCATTTTGCGCCGAAGACCATAACCGCGACGTGCTGGACGACCTGGAAAACCTGCTGACGGTGGAAGATTTCAAGGCCCCGGACATGGGCGCGTCCCCCGTCGCCGGCAAGACGGTGGTATTCACCGGTTCGCTGGAAAGCTTAAGCCGCGGCGAAGCCAAGGCGAAAGCCGAAAGCCTGGGCGCCAAGGTGGCGGGCAGCGTCTCGAAAAAGACCGATTACGTGGTTGTCGGCGCGGAAGCCGGGTCGAAGGCGAAGAAGGCCGCGGAATTAGGCGTGGCGACGCTTTCCGAGGACGAATGGCTGGCGCTTATTGGTTAGGGGTTGGTCGGCCAGGAATAAAGCAGGGGGGCGCTTGATGAACTACAAGCAATTCAACAAATTTTGCGGCTCCCTTCCGGCGACCAATTATGTCGTTCAGTGGGGCGACTCGCACGTTTGGAAGGTGGGTGGCGACACTAACGGCAAGCTGTTTGCCGTCGGCCGCTGGGGGGATGGCAAATATCCGGGCATTACGTTCAAGGTTTCCGACATCGCCTATGAAACCTTGAAAGACCAACCCGGCTTGCGCCCGGCCCCGTACCTCGCGTCGCGTGGCATGAAGTGGATCCAGCAATACGCCGAACCGGGGCTGACGGATAGCGAGTTGAAAGACTACCTCGCCCAATCCCACCGCTTGGCGTCTCTCAACCTGACAAAGAAAAAGCAGAAAGAGCTGGGGCTGAATCAGAATTAGTTGATTTTTCCTAATAAATGTTCTATATTTGTTCTAATTGCTTTCAATGCTCTTTGACATTGTGAATAGGCAGATACCTTAACGTCCTCGCGGCTGTTTTTAGCTGTGACAATCCTTCGACAAGCTCAGGATGAGGAGGCATAATTCCCAATACCTCACCCTCAATGCCTCACCCTGAGGAGGGCCGAAGGCCCGTCTCGAAGGGGTAAACCACTAAGGCACAAAGGGTATAAAGCGCCGAAATGGCGACACTAGAGCACTTCCGAGATTTTCTGAATCAAAAACGATTTTGTTGAATCTTTGTTAAGAATATTCGTGATTCCCTTTGTTATTGAACA
>LFEN01000004.1 GCA_001510075.1 Alphaproteobacteria bacterium casp-alpha2 | reverse complement strand
GGGGGTGGTGTCTCTTGACCTGATGGAAGCGGCGGGCGCCGCCGTTGCCGACGCAATCCAGCAACGCTGGCAACAAAGGCCGATAGCGGTGCTTGCCGGGCCCGGCAATAACGGTGGTGATGGTTTTGTCGTCGCCCGCCTGCTGGCCGAGGCCGGCTGGCCGGTGCGGTTGGCTTTGCTGGGGAACAAGGAAAAACTGAAAGGCGATGCTGCCATCAATGCTGTTCGCTGGCAGGGTGAAACGCAAGAACTTAGCCTCTCCATCCTTGACGATGACCCGTTGGTTATCGATGCCCTGTTCGGGGCCGGGCTGACCCGGCCTTTGGATGGGGTGGCGCTGGGAATTATTGAAGCCGTCAACGCCAGGAACCTCGACTGCCTCGCCGTCGATATCCCAAGCGGCGTGCATGGGGACAGTGGCGACATTCTGGGCGACGCGCCGAATGCTGCGATCACCGTCACCTTCTTTCGGCCCAAACCCGGCCATTTCCTGATGCCGGGGCGGGAACGGTGTGGCGAACTCGTTGTCTCCGACATCGGTATCCCGGAAGGCGTTCTCGGCCCCATTAATCCGCAAACCTTCCTCAACGGCCCCGGCCTTTGGCTGGATCAATTTCCCTGGCCGGATACGCAAGACCACAAATACAGCCGCGGCCATGCCGTCGTCCTCGGCGGGGCTGAAATGACCGGCGCCGCCCGACTGGCGGCAATGGGCGCTAGGCGCACAGGCGCCGGCCTAGTGAGCATTGCATCGCCGCCGGAAGCTTTTGCCCTCTATGCCGCCGAAGAACCCGGCACCCTGGTAAACGCGGTCGGCGACGACAACGCGTTCGCCGCCCTTCTTGCCGATGAACGCAAGAACGCCGTCCTTGCCGGGCCTGGAGCCGGGGTTAACGAAACCACCCGGGAAAGAATTTTAGCCGCCTTGGCCAGCGGAAAGGCGATCGTCATTGACGCCGACGGACTGAGTGTTTTTGCCGACGCCCCGGAAACCTTGTTCAAGGCTATTTCCGGCCCTTGCCTGCTGACACCGCACGAAGGCGAATTCAAGCGCCTGTTCAGCTATGACGGCGACAAGGTCTGCCGCGTCAGGGCGGCGGCGGAACAGTCCGGTGCGGTGGTATTGCTCAAGGGGCCGGATACGGTAATCGCCGCTCCCGATAGTCGAGCTTCGATAAATTCCACCGGAACGCCCGACTTGGCCACCGCCGGGTCCGGTGACGTTCTTGCGGGCATGGCCTTAGGCCTGATGACGCAGGGCATGGCCCCATTTGAGGCCGGATGCGCCGCCGCCTGGATGCACGGCAGACTGGCGGAGAAAATTGGCTTAGGCCTTATCAGCGAAGACCTACCCGGCTTTATCCCGGAAATTCTCAAGGAATTGAAAGCCGTTACAAAACCTTAACTTGAATTTTCGGCTGTTCAGGCAGATGTTTCGTCCATGAATGATATTGCACCCAACAATCATCAAGGCGAGCCCCCTGCTCCAAAAGGGCCGGGATTTCTCGACCGCACACTGAAAAACATTAAAAGCGCCTGGCAGGGAATTGCCGGTTCCAGCTATGACGCCAGCACGGCCAGTTCCAGGCCCGAGTTGCCGGAAGGCGACCTGGAGCAGTTGCGTCATCAGATGCGCGATTGCCTGGAAACGCGGGGCGGCGAAGTAACAGCCCGCTCACGAGCGGCGGCCTTGGGCCATGTCTATCTGGCGCTCGATGCCAATGGCCGCCAACGTTTTCTCCGGGTGCTGGCCCACGACTTTGATGTTGATCCCGGTCCTGTCGACGCCGCCGTTGATAAGCTGCGCAGGGCCGATAGCGATGATGCCAGACGCTCGGCCCATATACTGTTGAAAAAGTCCCTGGAAGCCCCCCGGATAAAGCTTCTCACTCAATTCAATGCGCTTCCCGACGGCATTAAGTTCCTGGTCGATATGCGGGCCGAGTTGCTGGCCCTGAAAACGACCGATCCTGCCCTGGCTGCCCTTGAACAGGAACTGAAGGATCTTTTAACCACCTGGTTTGATGTCGATTTTCTGGAACTTCGGCGGATCACCTGGGATACCGCTTCGGCAGCCCTGCTGGAAAAGCTCATCGCCTATGAAGCGGTACACACCATCAACGGCTGGGACGATCTGAAAAACCGGCTCGATTCCGATCGCCGGTGCTTCGCCTATTTCCATCCCCGCATGCCGGACGAGCCGTTGATTTTCGTCGAAGTCGCCCTGGTCAACGGATTGGCCGGCAATATCCATGATTTGCTGGACGGAAACGCCCCGGTGATTGACCCGAACAGCGCCGACACGGCTATTTTTTATTCCATTTCCAACGCCCAGAAAGGCCTTGCCGGCATCAGTTTCGGAAATTTTTTGATCAAGCGGGTGGCGGTCACCCTTGGCGCCGAATTCAAGGGCCTCAAGACATTCGCCACGCTGTCGCCGATCCCCGGCATGATGAAGTGGCTCAGCCGCACCTTGGGCGAGGGCGATCCGAACCTTCTCTCCCAGACCGAAAGAAAGGCGCTTAGCGCCGCAGCAGGACGCGCGTCAGGGGCCAAGGGAATTCTGAAATCCCTGCTATCCGATCTCGCCTGGCCCCAGGACCAGACTGTTTCCGAAGCGCTTCGCGCGCCGTTGTTGAAGCTGGCCGCGCGCTATCTGTTGGAAGAAAAAGGCCTGAACCTGCGGGCTCTGGACCCGGTTGCCCACTTCCATTTGTCCAACGGCGCCAGGATGGAAAGCCTCAACTGGCGGGCGGATTTGTCGCCTCGGGGCGTCAGAAATTCCGCCACCATGATGATCAATTACCTCTATGACCTGAACAAGGTGGAAGAAAATCACGAAGCCTACACCGGGACCGGAAAGATCAAGGCTTCCGCCGCCGTGCGTAACCATCTTAAGGGGTGATGTCTTGTTTTTTCAGCTACTATTTTTGCCAATTTGCCATGCATTGACAGGCCGCAACCATCGTGTAAATTTGCGCCCCCGTGAAGGATTCTAGGCCGTTTTGGCGCTATCCGCGGGCGTGGTGGAATTGGTAGACACGCAGGCTTTAGGTGTCTGTGACGCAAGTCATGGGGGTTCGAGTCCCTCCGCCCGCACCAATTTTTTTACCTTGATTGTGGTATTAGGATTTTTATGCAAATCACTGAAACTAAATCTGAAGGCCTGAGCCGCGAATTCAAAATAGCGCTGCCGGCCAAGGATATCGAAGAAAAAATCAGCCACCGCTTGAAGGAACTGGCGACAACCGCGCAACTGCCCGGATTTCGTCCCGGCAAGGTTCCGGTATCCGTACTGCGGAAAAAGTACGGCCCGTCGGTAATGGGCGAGATTCTGGAACGCGCCGTCAACGATTCTTCCCAGCAAGCCCTGGCGGAAAAAGGCTTGCGTCCGGCCATGCAGCCGCAGATCGAGGTGACGTCGTTTGAGGACGGCGGCGATCTTGAATACACGCTGGCCGTTGAGCTGCTGCCGGAAATCAAGCCGGTCGATTTTTCAAAAATCAAATTGCAGCGGATGACGGCCAAGGAAGACAAAAAGGCCATCGACGAAGCGCTTGCCAATCTGGCAAAATCGCACGGTTCTTCCGCGCCCGTTAAGGAAAAACGCAAGACCAAGTCCGGCGATATTCTGACGATTGATTTTGTCGGTCGCATCGACGGTAAGGAATTTGCCGGTGGCAAGGCCGAAGGGTATGAGTTGACGCTCGGCTCCAACACCTTCATTCCCGGCTTCGAAGACCAGCTGATCGGCGTTAACGCCGGCGACGAGGTCACGGTCAACGTTAGTTTTCCTGAAAACTACGGGGCCGAGGAATTATCGGGCAAGGCCGTCGTCTTCGACGTCACCGTGCATGAAATCAAAGAACAGGTTGAGTCTGCCATCGACGACGAACTGGCTAAAAAGTTGGGCCTGGAGAACCTGGACACGCTCAAGAAATCCATCGCTGAAGAGCGCGGTAAGGAATTCGATCAGCTGGCGCGCATGCACCTCAAACGGACGTTGCTGGATGAATTGGCCGAGGCGCATGATTTTGAAGTGCCGGAGAAGCTCCTTGAGCAAGAGTTCGAGCAAATCTGGGCACAATATGAAGAACAGAAAAAATCCAACAATCCCGACGTCGCCGGCGAGGAAGACAAGTCCGAGGAAGAACAAAAAGCCGAATTTCGCGACATCGCCGAGCGCCGGATTCGCTTAGGCCTGCTGTTGTCGGAAGTCGGACGCTCCAACAACGTCCAGATCGAGCAGGAGGACCTCAACAAACAACTGATGGCGGAAGCCCGGCGCCATCCCGGTCGTGAACAGGAAGTCCTAGAGCATTACAAGAAAAACCCGCAAGCCATGGAACAACTGAGCGCCCCCATTTTTGAGGAAAAGGTTGTCGATTTCATCCTCGAACAAGCGACGATCACCGATAAAGCGGTCAGCACGGATGATTTGATGAAGACGATGCAGGAAGAACCTGCAAAGTCCCAATCCAAAGCCAAGGCAAAAGCAAAACCCAAGCCGAAGGCCAAAAAACCGGCCAAAAAAGACAAGTAATCCGGGTACCCCATAAGGAAGCCTCCAAAAATGATTGATTCCGGCGAATTTTATATGAACAACCTGGTCCCCATGGTGGTCGAGACGACCAACCGGGGCGAGCGCGCCTATGACATCTATTCAAGGCTGCTCAAGGAACGCATCATCTTTTTGACCGGCGGCGTCGATGATGGTGTTGCCAGCCTGGTGTGCGCGCAGTTGTTGTTCCTGGAATCGGAAAACCCCAAAAAGGACATTTCCTTTTATATCAATTCCCCGGGCGGCATCGTCACCTCGGGCCTCGCCATCTATGACACCATGCAATATATCCGCCCCGACGTTTCCACCGTCTGCATCGGCCAGGCGGCATCCATGGGGTCACTGTTGATGTGCGCCGGGGCGCCGGGAAAACGCTACGCGTTGCCGAATTCCCGGATCATGGTTCACCAGCCTTCCGGCGGCGCCCAGGGCCAAGCCACCGATATTGAAATTCAGGCCAGAGAAATCCTTTCCATGCGTGAAAGGCTGAACCAAATTTACGTCACACACACCGGCCAGAAATTATCCGTTATTGAAGAGGCCGTTGAACGCGACCGTTTCATGAGCCCGCAAGCCGCCCTTGATTTCGGCATCATCGATGAAATCGTCACCAGCCGGCCTGTTAATGAAGATGATGATGGGGATTCCGCCGGGGGTAACGGCGGCAAAGACGACAAGAAAAACGGCAAAAATTCCGACGACGATTAAGGAAACGACAACCTTTTTTGTCCACTTTAGGGCGTTCTGAACTTTTTGGCTTGAATTGAATAGGCTTGAAAAACCCCTTACTGCCCCACACCGTCATAGATAAAACCATTTAATATATTGTTTTTATTGATTTTTTTGGTGTTGTGTGGCCAGAGTTCAAATGCGTAAAATAAAAGAACAAAGGGGAGGGGCCGGTTAACCCAACGGAGTACTCATGAGCAGATCTACCGGCGGCGATTCAAAAAACACCCTGTATTGCTCCTTCTGTGGCAAAAGCCAGCATGAAGTGCGCAAGCTTATCGCGGGTCCGACAGTGTTCATCTGCGATGAATGTGTCGAATTGTGCATGGATATCATCCGTGAAGAGCACAAAACCAATCTGGTCAAAACCGGAGACGGCGTTCCCTCGCCAATCGATATCTGCACCGTCCTGAATGACTACGTCATTGGTCAGGAGCATGCGAAACGTGTTCTCTCCGTCGCCGTTCATAACCACTACAAGCGGCTCAACCACTCAGCCAAGAGCAACGATGTCGAACTGGCCAAGTCCAATATCCTGCTGATCGGCCCCACCGGCTGCGGCAAGACGCTGCTGGCGCAGACCCTGGCGCGTATCCTGGATGTGCCGTTCACCATGGCCGACGCGACAACCCTGACGGAAGCCGGCTATGTCGGCGAAGACGTCGAAAATATCATCCTCAAGCTGCTGCAGTCAGCCGATTACAATGTCGAGCGCGCGCAAAGGGGCATCGTCTACATTGATGAAGTCGACAAGATTTCCCGCAAATCCGACAATCCGTCCATCACCCGCGACGTTTCCGGCGAAGGGGTGCAGCAGGCGTTGCTGAAGATTATGGAAGGCACCGTCGCCAGCGTACCGCCCCAGGGCGGGCGCAAGCATCCGCAACAGGAATTCCTGCAGGTCGATACCACCAACATCTTATTCATCTGCGGGGGCGCGTTTTCGGGACTGGACAAGCTCATCTCGGCCCGGGGTGAAGGCACCACCATCGGCTTTGGCGCCGACGTGCGGGCTGCTGATGACCGCAATACCGGTGACATCCTGCGCGAAGTGGAACCAGAAGATTTGTTGAAATTCGGCCTGATACCGGAATTCGTCGGCCGCCTGCCGGTGCTGGCGACCCTGGAAGACCTGGATGAAGCCTCTTTGGTGGAGATCCTGACAAAGCCGAAAAACGCTCTCGTCAAACAGTACCAACGCCTGTTTGAAATGGAAGACGTGCGCCTGACCTTCTCGGAGGATGCGATGAAATCCATTGCCCATAAGGCGTGTGCCCGCAAAACCGGGGCGCGTGGGCTGCGCTCGATCATGGAAAGCATTCTTCTCGACACCATGTTCGATCTGCCCGGCCTTGAAGGGGTCGAGGAAGTGGTTATCAGCCGCGAAGTTGCCGATGATTTTGCAAAACCGCTCTATATTTATTCTGATCGCCAGAAAGAAGTCGAAACCAGCGCCTGAAAAACCGTTTTTGGCGGGCAAGGCCCGGCAATTCCCTGGCCACCCCCCTTGAACGGCAGTGAAGACGAGCCCATTTATGACCCTGACAAACTACTTTGCTCACCGGTCAGAAATTCCTTAAGCTTCGTATCTGGGACTACGACCGACATAAACAAAAAAAGGTGGACCATCTGTGACGTACCAAGTCGACATGTACCCCGTCCTTCCGCTTCGCGATATCGTTGTATTCCCTCATATGATCGTTCCTTTGTTCGTCGGTCGGGACAAGTCCGTCCGGGCGCTCGAAGACGTCATGAAGGACGACAAGCAGATCCTGCTGGTGGCCCAGAAAAACGCCGCCCAAGACGATCCTTCATCTGAAGATATCTATGATGTCGGTACTGTTTCCACGGTGTTGCAATTACTCAAGCTGCCTGACGGAACCGTCAAGGTGCTGGTCGAAGGGGTGCAACGGGCGAAAGTACTGCGTTATGCCGACAAGAAAGAATTTTTTCTCGCCGAAGGGGAACTGATCCCCGATGACGAAGGCGATCCGCAGGAATTGGAAGCCCTGACACGCTCAGTCATTTCCCAGTTCGAACAGTACATCAAGCTTAACAAGAAAATTCCACCGGAAGTTCTTGTTTCTATCAACCAGATTGAAGAACCCACCAAGCTGGCTGACACCGTGGCGTCTCATTTGGCATTGAAGATTTCCGAGAAGCAGGAGCTTCTGGAAACGGAAACCGTTATCGAACGCCTGGAGAGGGTGTTTTCCCACATGGAAGCCGAAATCGGCGTTCTGCAGGTCGAGAAAAAAATCCGCAACCGGGTCAAACGCCAGATGGAGAGGACCCAGCGCGAGTACTACCTGAACGAACAGCTCAAGGCGATCCAGAAAGAACTGGGCGAAACCGAGGACGGTCGGGACGAAACCTCCGAAATCGAAGAAAAAATCGCCAAGACGAAGCTCAGCAAGGAAGCCAAGGAAAAGGCAACGGCCGAGCTCAAAAAATTAAAATCCATGTCGCCGATGTCGGCCGAAGCAACCGTGGTGCGCAATTACCTGGACTGGATGCTTTCTCTTCCCTGGAAAAAACGCTCGCGGATCAAAAAAGACATCAAAGTGGCCGGTGACGTTCTCAATGCCGACCATTACGGCCTGGAAAAGGTCAAAGAGCGCATTCTCGAATACTTGGCCGTGCAGCAGCGCACCAACAAGGTCTCCGGCCCGATTTTATGCCTGGTCGGCCCGCCGGGTGTCGGCAAGACGTCTCTCGGCCAATCCATCGCCAAGGCGACGGGACGCAATTTTGTCCGCATGTCCTTGGGCGGCGTGCGTGATGAGTCGGAAATCCGCGGTCACCGGCGCACCTATATCGGCTCAATGCCGGGCAAGGTCGTCCAGGGCATGAAAAAGGCCAAGTCGTCAAACCCGCTGTTCTTATTGGACGAAGTCGACAAGATGGGCCAGGACTGGCGCGGCGACCCGGCGTCGGCCCTGCTTGAGGTGCTCGACCCGGAACAAAATCACGCCTTCAACGATCATTACCTTGAGGTCGATTACGATCTGTCCGATGTCTTCTTCGTGACCACGGCCAATACCCTCAACATGCCGTCGCCCCTGCTTGATCGAATGGAAATCATCCGTTTGTCGGGCTACACCGAAGACGAAAAAGTCGAAATCGCCCGGCGTCACCTGATTAGCAAGCAAATCGAAAAACACGGCCTGAAGAACAAAGAATGGTCGATTTCGGAAACCGGCTTGCGGGACCTGATCCGTTACCACACGCGGGAATCCGGCGTGCGAAACCTGGAACGCGAAATTGCCAATCTGGCGCGCAAGGCGATCAAGGAAATCTTGCTCGGCAAACACAAGAACGTCAACGTGACGCGGCGCAACCTTGAAAAGTGGGCCGGCGTGCGGCGCTATCGCTACGGTGAGATCGAACTCGATGATATGGTCGGCGTTACCACCGGGCTTGCCTGGACGGAAGTCGGCGGCGAATTGTTGTCCATCGAGGCGGTGATGGTGCCGGGTAAGGGTAAAATGACGATTACCGGCAAGTTGGGTGAAGTGATGACCGAATCCATCCAGGCGGCAAAATCCTTCGTCCAGTCCCGGGCCCCGCAATTTGGCATTCACCCGGCACTATTCTGGAAAAAAGACATCCACCTTCACGTTCCCGAAGGGGCAACGCCCAAAGACGGGCCGTCCGCCGGTGTCGGCATGGTGACGTCCATCGTTTCCGTTCTGACCGGCATCGCCGTCAACAAAGACGTCGCCATGACCGGTGAAATAACGCTCAGAGGCCGGGTCCTGCCGATCGGGGGCTTGAAGGAAAAGCTCCTGGCGGCGCTTCGCGGCGGCATCAAGACGGTGTTGATCCCCAAGGACAACGAAAAGGACCTGGTTGAAATTCCCGACAATGTTAAAAAAGGGCTGAAAATTATCCCCGTTTCCATGGTCGATGAGGTTCTTGAACATGCCCTTGTCAGCCCCCTGACAGCCCAGAATTGGGACGAAGATGCCGAGTTGGAGGCCAGCACCCTGGCATCTGATTCCGGCGGCGATGACGAGTTGCCCGGTGTGGTCAAACACTAGGGCACGCCCTTAGATATCTGGCCGTTTTCCTTTAGCCCCGGCCTGAAATACGAATTTCCCGATTCGCGGATTTCCCCCGGAATCGGGTTTTTCGTGGGCTTTTTCAGGAAAACCCGAAGCAGCGGGGGAAAAATTCCCGAAAAAATGATCTTTAATTTCAAAGCGAATCCAAAAAATGGCCGAAAAACCGCATAAAACAGGGGAAAACTGCGGTTCTGCGATTGACGGGGTCAACTTCCTGCACCTATGCTTTTGCGTATGCAAAGGGTTTCGCGGGTATTACCTGAGTAACAAATATCCGCATTATCGAACCGTCTAGACGGTTCTTGTTCAGCACCACCATTTAAAAAGGGGGCTTTCCATTGAACAAAAATGATCTTGTCGCCGCTGTGGCGAGCCAAACTGGTTTATCCAAAGCCGATACTGCCAAGGCGATCGACGGCATTACGTCGGCAATTACTTCGTCCCTTCAAGGCGGCACGGAAGTCCGCCTTGTTGGTTTTGGAACTTTCAGCGTTTCGCGGCGGGCCGCCACTACTGGCCGCAACCCGCGTACGGGTGAAAAAATCCAAATCGCAGCGACAAACGTTCCTAAGTTCAAATCCGGCAAAGCGTTGAAGTCCGCCGTTAACTAGGACGTCGTTACAAAAAACTATGATGCCGGCTACGCCTTTGGCGTGGCCGGTATTGTTTTTGGGGATATACTTAGAAAAACGGGCGGTTAGCTCAGTTGGGAGAGCAACTGGTTTACATCCAGTAGGTCGGCGGTTCGAACCCGTCACCGCCCACCATATACCTGTTGACACTCATGCAAGGGTGCATACGATGCACCCGGCCCGGCAAAACCCCGAACGGGCCGAAGAAAAATGCAAAGGGGGGTGTAGCTCAGTTGGTTAGAGCGCCGGCCTGTCACGCCGGAGGCCGCGAGTTCAAGTCTCGTCACTCCCGCCATTTTTTTCCCCAAGACTATCCATTTAAACGCTCCAGAAAGGTTGTAAAAAGACCGCTTGTCAGGCACTTTATACCCCTAGTTCGACCGGTCTTGCCGAAGGCGCCGGTTGTTCGTCCGCCAACAGACTCTGGCCATTTGGAAGGCTGCCGTGGACCAATTGCTCGCCAATTACCTGCCTATCCTCATCTTCATCGGCATTGCCTCTGTTATTGCAGGCGTCTGCGTCGGGGCATCGTACCTGATTGTGCCGCAAAAACCGGATGCCGAAAAAAATTCGGCCTACGAATGCGGGTTCGATCCGTTTGATGATGCGCGCCATAAATTCGACGTTCGATTTTATCTGGTGGCGATCCTGTTCATCATCTTCGACCTGGAAGTCGCCTTTCTATTTCCGTGGGCGGTGACGCTGAGTAAAATCGGCGTTTTCGGTTTCTGGTCGATGATGATCTTCTTATTCATTCTGACCATCGGCTTTATTTATGAATGGCGAAAGGGCGCACTAGAATGGGAGTAATAGACCCCACGGCCAGCACTCCGGTGCCGCCTGGGCCGGAACAAGACGCCTTTCTCAGGCAAGTCACCGGGGAACTGCAAGACCGGGGGTTCGTGCTCGCTAACGTGGACAAGTTGGTCAACTGGGCCCGCTCCGGCTCGTTGTGGCCGATGACCTTCGGTTTGGCATGCTGCGCCGTGGAAATGATCCACGCCTACATGCCCCGCTATGACCTGGACCGTTTCGGCGTCGTGCCAAGGCCAAGCCCGCGCCAATCCGACGTTATTATCGTCGCCGGCACCCTGACCAACAAAATGGCCCCCGCCTTTCGCAAGGTCTATGACCAGATGGCCGAGCCGCGTTACGTAATTTCCATGGGGTCCTGCGCCAACGGCGGCGGGTATTACCATTATTCCTATTCCGTCGTTCGCGGGTGTGACCGGGTGGTGCCGGTCGATATTTACGTTCCGGGATGCCCACCCACCGCCGAAGCCCTGGTTTACGGTATCCTCCAACTGCAAAAGAAAATTAACAGGACCGGAAAGCTCTGGCGCTAACCGATGGCCCCAGGCCCGGCAATCGTCCTCAACCGGTAACAAGAATATGGATTTGGCTTTAAAAGATCTCGGTGATTATATCGCCGGCCAGTTGCCCCAAGACATACTGGGAACCGACGTCGTGCGGGGCGAGTTAACCGTGCGCGCCCGGCCGGAAGGTATCGTCAAACTTTTGTCCTTCCTGCGCGATGACGTCAGTTGCCGCTTCAAGCAATTGGTTGATGTTTGCGGAGTCGATTTTCCCGAGCGCACGCCACGCTTCGAAGTCGTCTACAACCTGCTCAGTCTAATCAACAACACCCGGGTGCGGGTCAAGATCGAAGCCGATGAAAAAACGCCTGTTCCATCCGTGACAGAGGTTTTCAGTTCCGCCAACTGGTGGGAAAGAGAAGCCTGGGACATGTTCGGAATTTATTTTTCGAACCATCCCGACCTTCGCCGAATCCTCACCGACTATGGCTTTGAAGGCCATCCGCTACGCAAGGATTTCCCGCTCACCGGGTATGTTGAAATTCGCTACGACGATGCGCAAAAGCGCGTCGTTTACGAACCGGTGAAATTGACCCAGGAATTCCGCAGCTTCGACTTCCTAAGTCCCTGGGAAGGGGTGCAGAAAATGCTGCCCGGCGACGAAAAGGCTGTAGCCGAAGAAGAGAAGGAAAAGTCCTGATGGCCGAAACCCAGATCAGGAATTTCAATCTCAATTTCGGCCCGCAACACCCGTCGGCCCATGGCGTGCTGCGTCTGGTTCTGGAAATGGACGGCGAAATTATAGAGCGCGCCGACCCTCATATCGGCCTGCTGCACCGGGGCACGGAAAAACTCATCGAATACAAAAACTACGTCCAGGCGGTGCCCTATTTCGATCGCCTCGATTACGTCTCGCCGCAAAACCAGGAACACGCCTTTGCCCTCGCCGTTGAAAAGCTGCTCGACCTGGAAGTACCGCCCAGGGCCCAATATATCCGGGTGCTTTATGCCGAAATCGGTCGGGTTTTGAACCATATCTTTACGGTCTGCGCCTTCGCCATGGACACCGGGGCAATGACGCCGATGTTGTGGATGTTTGAAGAACGCGAAAAATTGATGGAATTCTGCGAGCGCGCGTCGGGTGCGCGCATGCACGTAAACTATTTCCGGCCCGGCGGCGTTGCCTGCGATACGCCCCCCGAATTGCTGGACGATATCGGCGCCTGGGCCGAACAGTTTCCGAAAATGATCGATGATTGCGAAACGTTGTTGACGGAAAACCGCATCTTCAAAGAGCGCACCGTCGATATCGGGGTCATTACAGCCGAGCAATGCTTTGATTGGGGCTTCACCGGGCCCAATCTGCGCGCTGCCGGGGTCGCCTGGGATCTGCGCAAGTCACAGCCCTATGACGTTTACGATAAAATGGACTTTGATCTTCCCGTCGGCAAACACGGTGATTGTTACGACCGCTATCTGGTGCGTATTTATGAAATGCGCCAATGCCTGCGCATCATCAGGCAATGCCTGGACAACATGCCGGGCGGCCCGTGCAAAACCAACGACCGCAAAATATCGCCGCCGCCACGGGCCGAAATGAAAAATTCCATGGAGGCCCTCATTCATCACTTCAAGCTTTATACCGAGGGCTACCACGTCCCCGCCGGCGAGACCTACACCGCCGTCGAGGCCCCGAAAGGGGAATTCGGCGTCTATCTGATTTCTGACGGCACCAACAAACCGTATCGCTGTAAAATTCGAGCCCCCGGCTTCGCCCATTTACAGGGCCTGAATCTTTTATCCAAGGGACACATGCTGGCCGATGTCGTCGCCAATATCGGCTCGCTCGATGTCGTGTTCGGAGAAATAGACCGATGACCGGCGGGCAGGAAACTTTCACCTTCAACGCAGAGAACGTGGAAAAGGCCAAGGACGTTCTCGCCAAGTATCCCGAAGGCTGGCAGGAAAGCGCGGTGATGCCGTTGTTAGACCTGGCGCAACGGCAAAACCAAGGCTGGCTGCCGAAAGCGGCCATGGACTTTGTCGCCGATATGTTGGGAATGCCGCCGATCCGGGTCTACGAAGTCGCCACTTTCTACACCATGTACAACACCAAACCCGTCGGCAAACACCACGTCCAGGTTTGCACCAACCTGCCGTGCTGGCTTCGCGGGTCTGACGAAATTACCGGCCAGTGCAAAAAATCCTTAGGCATCGATTTCGGCATGACCACCGAAGACGGCATGTTCACGCTCAGCGAAGCGGAATGCCTGGGCGCCTGCGTCAACGCGCCGATGATTCAAATCGGCGATGACTATTTCGAAGATTTGGACGCCTCTTCAACCAAGTCCATCCTCGACGAATTAAAGAACGGCGCTTCCCCCAAACCGGGGTCACGTACCGGTCGCCACACGTGCGAACCGGCAGGGGGCTTAACCTCCCTGACCGGCAAAGATAAAGATGCGGGGGGCAAATAATGCTGAAAGATCAGGACCGCATTTTCAACAATATCTACGGCCTCGAAGACACCAGCCTCAATGGCTGCAAAAAGCGCGGCGACTGGAACAAGACAAAATCCATCCTCGCCAAGGGGCGTGAGAAAATCATCGGGGAAATCAAGGCTTCCGGATTGCGCGGCCGCGGCGGCGCCGGTTTTTCCACCGGCATGAAATGGTCGTTCATGCCCAAGGAAGCCAGCGAAAGGCCCCATTACCTGGTCATTAACGCCGACGAGGGTGAACCCGGCACCTGCAAAGACCGGGAAATTCTCCGCAACGAACCGCACAAACTGATCGAAGGCGCACTGGTGGCGGCCTTCGCCATGGGCGCCAACACCGCTTATTGCTACGTGCGCGGCGAATTTTACCGCGAAACCGAGGCCCTGCAGCGCGCCGTCGACGAAGCCTACGCTGCCGGGCTGATCGGGCCGGATGCCTGCGGGTCGGGCTATGCGTTCGATTTTTACATCCACCGGGGCATGGGTGCCTATATCTGCGGCGAGGAATCGGCGCTGATCGAAAGCCTCGAAGGCAAAAAAGGCCAACCCCGTTTGAAGCCGCCGTTCCCGGCCAATGTTGGGCTCTATGGCTGCCCGACAACGGTCAACAACGTCGAAACGATTGCCGTCACGCCGGCGATCATGCGCCGGGGCGCCAACTGGTTCGCTGATCTCGGCAAGCCTAACAACACCGGCACCAAACTTTTCAATATTTCCGGTCACGTCAACAATCCGTGCACCGTCGAAGAAGAAATGGGTATCCCGCTAAAGGAATTGATCGAAAAGCATGCCGGCGGGGTGCGCGGCGGCTGGGAAAACCTGAAGGCCATTATCCCCGGCGGCGCGTCGGTGCCGATGCTGCCGAAATCTATCTGCGATACCGTCCATATGGATTTTGACTCGCTGGGCGAGGTTAAATCCGGCCTCGGCACGGCAGCTGTCATGGTCATGGACCAATCGACAGACCTGGTGCGCGCCATTTGCCGCCTGTCCAGATTCTACAAACACGAAAGCTGCGGCCAGTGTACGCCGTGCCGGGAAGGCACCGGCTGGATGTGGCGGATGATGGAACGCCTGTCCGATGGCTCCGCCGAGTTGGAAGAAATCGACCTGCTGGAAGAAGTCACCCGCCAGATAGAAGGCCACACCATTTGCGCCCTGGGCGACGCTGCTGCCTGGCCGGTCCAGGGACTGATACGCCACTTCCGAGACGACATCGAACAACGCATCATCGAGCGCATCGCTCGCGATGCCGAAGCCGCCTAGGGATACAAGAGATGCCAAAAATGACCATTGACGGTGTCGAGATCGAAGTCGAAGCCGGCCTGACCGTGCTTCAGGCTTGCGAGCTGGCGGGCAAGGAAATTCCCCGTTTCTGTTTCCATGAACGGCTTTCCATCGCCGGCAATTGCCGCATGTGCCTGGTCCACATGGAACGCGCGCCGAAACCGATTGCGTCGTGCGCCATGCCGGTGGCCGAGGGCATGGTCATCAAAACGGACACGGACGAGGTCCGCAAAATGCGCCGCGGCGTGATGGAGTTCCTGCTCATCAATCACCCCCTTGATTGCCCGATCTGCGACCAGGGCGGGGAATGTGACCTGCAGGACCAGGCCATGGGCTACGGCACCGACCGGGGACGCTTCCAAGACAACAAACGCGCCGTCAAGGACAAGGAACTGGGGCCGCTGATCAAGACCATCATGACCCGGTGCATCCACTGCACCCGGTGCATCCGCTTCGCCACGGAAATTGCCGGGGTGGAGGAACTGGGCGCCACCGGGCGCGGCGAAAATATGGAAGTCGGCACGTATGTCGAAAAAGCCCTGACGTCGGAACTGTCGGGCAACATGATTGATCTTTGTCCCGTCGGCGCCCTGACGTCCAAGCCCTATGCCTATACGGCGCGGTCGTGGGAATTGAAGAACACGGAATCCATCGACGTGCTCGACGCGCTCGGGTGCAACATCCGCGTCGATACCCGCGGGCCTGAGGTCATGCGGGTATTGCCGCGCCTTAACGAAGACGTTAACGAGGAATGGATCTCCGACAAGACCCGCTTTGCCTGCGACGGATTGAAACGACAGCGCCTGGACAAACCCTTTGTGCGCCGCAACGGCAAGCTCGAAGCCGCCACCTGGGACGAAGCCTTCGCTGCCATTGCCGAACAGCTAAAGGGCAAGGACGGAAAATCCATTGCCGCCATTGCCGGCGACCTTGCCGACTGTGAATCCATGACCGCCTTAAAAGACCTGATGGCGAAACTTGGCTCGCCCCATACGGATTGCCGCCAGGACGGGGCCAAGCTGGACCCCTCATTGCGCGCCGGATACCTGTTCAATACTACCATCGCAGGGATTGAGGCCGCCGACGCCTGCCTGTTGATCGGCACCAATCCCAGGCTCGAAGCCCCGGTCCTCAACGCCCGCTTGCGCAAGCGCTCGGTCCAGGGCGGTTTTCCCGTTGCCGTCGTTGGCGGTGTCACCGGTGCGGATGTCGATTTGACCTACACCACGCAATACTTGGGCGACGGCGCGGAGGTCCTGAAATCCATCGCTGCCGGGCGGCATGATTTTGCCAAGGTGCTGAAAGCCGCCAACCGCCCGATGCTGATCCTGGGCCAGGGCGCCCTGGCCCGCGAAGACGGCGATGTGATCTTGGGGCTGGCCCGTCAAATCGCTGAAAACCGGGGCATGATTGACGGCAAGAACGGCTGGAATGGTTTCAACGTCCTGCATACGGCAGCCGCCCGCGTCGGCGGTCTCGACCTTGGCTTTGTCCCGGGCAAAGGCGGGCTCGATACGCTCGGTATTCTGGGCGCCGCCCAAAACGGCAAGATCGGCACGGTGTTTTTGCTCGGCGCCGATGAAATAGACACCGACCGCCTGGGTGATGCCTTTGTCATCTACCAGGGCCACCACGGCGACCGCGGCGCCCACCGCGCCGACGTTGTCTTGCCGGGGGCCGCCTACACGGAAAAGAACGCAACCTTCGTCAACACCGAAGGCCGGGTACAACAGACAAGTCTTGCCACCTTCCCGCCGGGCGATGCGCGCGAAGACTGGACCATCATCCGCGCCTTATCCGGCGTTTTGGGTACAGCCTTGCCCTATGACACCCTCAAGGCCGTTCGTGGCCGACTGGTTGAGGTCAACGCGGCGTTTATGAATTTGGGAGAGGTTACCCCAGCCCCTTGGGGAGCGTTTGGCAAAGACGGAGAAACCAGCGCAGCGCCGTTCCGGTGCCCCATCGACAACTTTTACATGACCGACCCGATCAGCCGCGCTTCGCTAACCATGGCCCAGTGCGCCGATATGCGCGTAGGCGAAACCGGAAAGACGGGCACCGATGGCTGAACTTTGGGATATCTATATCTGGCCGACGGCCTGGATCGTCATCAAGATCATCTTGATCGTCGCGCCGGTGTTGATTTCGGTGGCCTATCTTACCTACGTCGAGCGCAAGGTCATCGGGGCCATGCAGCTTCGCAAGGGGCCCAATGTGGTCGGTCCGTTCGGGCTTTTGCAACCCCTTGCCGACGGCCTCAAACTGTTTCTCAAGGAAACCATTATCCCGTCGGGCGCCAACCGGGGCGTCTTTATCGCGGCACCTTGCGTCACCTTTATTCTAGCCCTGGTCGCCTGGGCCGTCATACCCTTCGATGACGGCATGGTGCTGGCCGATATCAACGTCGGAATTTTGTTCCTTTTCGCCATTTCATCGCTCGGCGTTTACGGCATCCTGATGGCCGGCTGGGCATCCAATTCCCGCTATGCGTTCCTGGGCGCGCTGCGCTCGGCGGCGCAAATGGTATCTTACGAAGTTTCCATGGGCTTTATCATCATTACCGTGTTGCTGGTGGCCGGCTCGCTTAATCTGTCGGACATCGTGCGCGCGCAAAAAGATCTTTGGTTCATTGTCCCGTTGTTCCCCATGGCGGTGATTTTCTTTATCTCGACCTTGGCCGAAACCAACCGCCATCCTTTCGATATGCCCGAAGCCGAAGCCGAGCTGGTCGCCGGCTACAACGTCGAATATTCGTCGATGGCCTTCGCGCTGTTTTTCCTGGGCGAATACGCCAACATGATCCTGATGGCCGCTATGACGACGGTGCTGTTTCTGGGCGGCTGGCTGCCGCCGATGGATATCGCGCCGTTTAACTGGGTGCCGGGGCCGGTGTGGTTCGCGTTCAAGATCGCGGCTGTGCTGTTCGTGTTCTTGTGGGTGCGGGCAACCTTCCCGCGCTACCGTTATGACCAACTGATGCGGTTGGGCTGGAAAGTCTTCCTGCCCATTTCATTGGCTGCCGTCGCTATCGTCGGCGGCATCGTCGTCGCCTTCGATCTGGCACCGGTGCCGGGCTGAGGAGGGGGAAAAGCATGAGTTTCATCCGCCGCAAAATAAGAACCGTCGTTCTCGGCGAGTTGGTCATGGGCATGGCGCTGACGCTGCGCTACATGTTCCGCAAAAAGGTGACGATCAATTACCCGTTCGAAAAAGGCTACCTAAGCCCGCGCTTCAGAGGCGAACACGCGCTCAGGCGCTATCCCAATGGTGAAGAGCGCTGCATCGCGTGCAAGCTGTGCGAGGCCGTCTGTCCGGCCCAGGCCATTACCATCGAGGCCGAACCACGCGACGACGGATCGCGCCGCACGACGCGCTACGACATCGATATGGTGAAATGTATTTACTGTGGCCTCTGCGAAGAAGCCTGCCCCGTGGACGCCATTGTCGAGGGGCCGAATTTCGAATATTCCACGGAAACCCGTGAAGAACTTTTGTACGACAAGGAAAAACTGCTGGCCAACGGCGACCGTTGGGAAACCGAACTCGCCGAACGCCTCAAACAGGACGCCCCTTACCGATGATACAAGCCCTGGCCTTTTACATGTTTGCCCTTATTACCATTGCTTCTGCGGTGATGGTGATTTCGGCCAAGAACCCGGTGCATTCGGTGTTGTTTTTGATCCTGGCGTTCTTCAATTCCGCCGGGTTGTTCGTGCTGTTGGGGGCGGAATTCCTGGCCATGATCCTGGTCGTCGTCTACGTCGGCGCCGTGGCGGTGCTGTTTATCTTCGTCGTCATGATGCTGGACATCAATTTTGTCGAACTGCGCCAGGGATTTTTACAGTACCTGCCTTTGGGCGGCATTATCGGTCTGGTATTGGCGCTGGAACTGGTGGTCATCGTCGCCGGTTCCGCGGTGCCGGGCGAAGCCATCAAAGGCGGGCTGTTCCCGATCCCGGCCGCCGACGCCACCACCAATACCCGGGCGCTCGGTGAATTGATTTATACCCACTACATCTTCCTGTTCCAGGCATCAGGGATGATTTTGCTGGTCGCCATGATCGGCGCCATCGTGTTGACGCACCGCACCCGCAAGGGTGTCCGCAAACAAAAAATCTCCGAGCAAGTCGCCCGCAGCCCTGAAAATACGATCGAAGTCGTCCAGGTCGAGACAGGAAAGGGCATCTGATGTTTGAAATCGGTCTTTCCCATTATCTGTCCGTGGCGGCAATCCTGTTCACGCTCGGGATCTTGGGCATCTTCCTCAACCGCAAGAACGTCATCGTGATTTTGATGTCCGTCGAACTGATGCTGCTGGCGGTGAATATCAATCTGGTCGCCTTTTCCGCCCATCTCGGCGATCTGGTCGGGCAGGTATTCGCCATGTTTGTGCTCACCGTGGCCGCCGCCGAAGCCGCCATCGGGCTTGCCATTCTGGTCGTTTATTTCCGAAACCGTGGCTCCATCGCGGTTGAAGACATCAACATGATGAAAGGCTAGGGGGCGCAGATGATGGAAATATTCGCCGTCTTCCTGCCGCTGCTGGGAGCTGTCATCGCCGGCTTGCTGGCGTTTATGCGCCCCCGCGACAGCCATCACCCCAACCGCATCGACAAAGCCGCCCAGTACGTCACCTGCGGCTCCATGATCCTGGCCGCCGTCGCTGCCGGATTCGTATTCTGGGACGTCGTGCTGGGCAGCAACCCTAAAACGGTTGAATTGTTCACCTGGATCGATTCCGGCGCGCTGGAGGTATCCTGGGCGCTGAAGCTGGATACCCTGTCCGTCGTCATGCTGTTCATGGTAACAAGCGTGTCGTCGGTCATTCATGTCTATTCCATCGGCTACATGCACCACGACAATGCCATTCCGCGCTTCATGAGCTATCTCAACCTGTTCACTTTCTTCATGCTGATGTTGGTGACGTCGGATAATCTGGTGCAGTTGTTCTTCGGCTGGGAAGGGGTGGGGCTGTGTTCGTACCTGCTGATCGGTTTTTGGTATGACCGCCCGGCGGCCAACGCCGCCGCCATCAAGGCCTTCCTCGTCAACCGGGTCGGCGATTTCGGCTTTGCCCTTGGCATCTTCGCCGTCTTTATCCTGTTCCAGAGCACCGATTTCGACACCATCTTCGCCGCCGTGCCGAACAAGGCAAACGCGACGATGCAGATCTTCGGCGGTGAATTCAGCGCCATCACGGTCTGCGCTGTGCTGCTGTTCATCGGCGCCATGGGCAAATCGGCGCAATTGGGGCTGCACACCTGGCTGCCCGACGCCATGGAAGGGCCGACCCCGGTTTCCGCCCTGATCCATGCGGCGACCATGGTCACGGCGGGGGTCTTTATGGTCGTGCGTATGTCGCCGCTGTTTGAATATTCGGAAACCGCGCTGACGCTGGTCACCGTCGTCGGCGCATCGACGGCGATTTTCGCCGCCACCGTCGCCTGCGTGCAAAACGACATCAAGCGGGTGATTGCGTATTCCACCTGCTCGCAACTGGGATACATGTTCTTCGCCGCCGGCGTATCGGCCTATTCGGCGGGTGTCTTTCATCTCGTCGCGCATGCGTTTTTCAAGGCCTTGCTGTTCCTCGGCGCAGGGTCCGTCATTCACGCCATGTCCGACGAACAGGACATGCGAAAGATGGGCGGGCTTTGGCGGTTGATCCCGGTCACCTACGTATTGATGTGGATCGGCTCGCTGGCGCTGGCAGGGATTTTCCCCTTCGCCGGATATTTCACCAAGGATGTCATCCTGGAAGCCGCCTACGCGGCAGACACTCTGGCCGGGGGGTACGCCTTCTGGATGGGGATCGCTGCGGCCTTTCTGACGGCGTTCTATTCCTGGCGGCTGCTGTTGATGACGTTCCATGGCGCGCCCAGGGCCGACAAGAAAGTCATGGGCCACGTCCATGAAAGCCCCAAGGTGATGATTGTTCCTCTGATCGTGCTGGCGGCGGGGGCCATGTTCATCGGCTATCTGGGCTACGAAAGCTTTGTCGGCCACGGCGCCAGCAATTTCTGGGGTAATGCGATCCTGGTGCTGCCGAGCCACCCGGCACTGGAAGCCGCCCACAACGTACCTGTGTGGGTGAAATATCTGCCGTTGGCGGTTGCCGTGGCAGGCATTGCGCTGGCGTACCTGTTCTACCTCCTGGCACCCGCCATTCCCGCCATGATCGCTGGGCGCTTCCGGGCGGTGTACCTGTTTTTGCTCAACAAATGGTATTTCGACGAGCTTTATGACCGGATATTCGTGAAGCCGGCTTTTTATCTGGGCCGCGAATTCTGGAAAACCGGCGACGGCTCCCTCATCGACGGGGTCGGTCCGGATGGTGTTTCCGCCGCCGTCAGGCTCCTGGCGAAACGCGCCGGGGCCCTGCAGACGGGGTATCTCTATCATTATGCATTTGCCATGCTGGCCGGGGTCGTTGTCCTGGTCACCTGGTACTTGTTCACGCATTAGGGCAGGGGCGCATGGACACACTACCCATTCTATCGCTGTTGACCTTCCTGCCGCTGGTCGGCGCGCTGTTCATCCTCTCCATTCGCGGCGATGCGGATGTCGTCGCGCGCAATGCCCGCCATGTTGCATTGTGGACGTCGATGATCAACTTCGTGCTGTCGCTGTTTATCTGGGTTCATTTCGATACCAAGACCGCGAACTTCCAGTTCGTCGAATACGCGCTGTGGATGCCTGATTTTAACATCAGCTACAAAATGGGCGTCGATGGTATTTCCATGTTGTTCGTATTGCTGACGACGCTGCTGACGCCACTTTGCGTGCTTGCCAGTTGGGAAAACATCCAAACCAGGGTCAAAGAATACATGATCTCGTTCCTGGTTCTGGAAACCTTCATGATCGGTATGTTCTGTGCGCTCGATCTGGTGGTTTTCTACATTTTCTTCGAAGCCGTGCTGATCCCCATGTTCATCATCATCGGCGTCTGGGGCGGCCCCAGGCGGGTCTATGCATCGTTCAAGCTTTTCCTTTATACCCTGCTCGGCTCGGTGCTGATGTTGCTGGCCATTCTGGCCATGTACGCCGACGCCGGAACGACAGACATTCCCAATTTACTGGTTCACCGTTTCCCGCCGGAATTACAAACCTGGCTATGGCTGGCGTTTTTCGCCTCGTTTGCCGTCAAGATTCCCATGTGGCCGGTGCATACATGGCTGCCCGACGCCCATGTCGAGGCGCCGACGGCGGGTTCCGTGGTGCTGGCCGCCGTGTTGTTGAAATTCGGCGGTTACGGGTTCCTGCGGTTTTCCCTGCCCATGTTCCCCGACGCATCGGTCATGTTCACGCCGCTGATCTTCACGCTTTCGATCATCGCCGTCATCTATACCTCCCTGGTCGCCCTGGCCCAGGAAGATATGAAAAAACTCATCGCCTATTCCTCCGTCGCGCACATGGGGTTCGTGACCATCGGCGCTTTCACGTTGACGGTGCAGGGGATTGAAGGGGCGATTTATCAGATGCTCAGCCACGGCATCGTGTCGGCGGCGCTGTTCCTTATCGTCGGCGTCGTCTATGACCGCATTCATTCGCGCGAAATTACCGCCTACGGCGGATTGGTCCATCAGATGCCGAAATATTCGCTGATTTTCATGCTCTTCATGCTGGCCTCCGTCGGGCTGCCGGGGACGGCGGGCTTTATCGGCGAATTCCTCATCCTGGTCGGCGCCTTCAAGGTCAACCCGTGGGTCGCGGCCCTGGCGGCGACGGGCCTGATCCTGGGCGCGGCCTATATGCTGTACCTCTATCGCCGGGTGATTTTCGGCGCCATGACCAAGGAAAACCTTGCCGCCATCGGCGATTTGAATATGCGCGAAATCGCCATCTTCGCGCCGCTGGTCATTTTGGTCATCTGGATGGGTATTTACCCAGGCCCGTTCCTGGACATCATGCATGTATCCGTCGAAAACCTGTTGACCAACATTAACACTGCCCTCGATGCGGGCGCCCCCGGGGCCGCCATCGCTACGGCGGCGGGTAAATAGGAAAGGGCAGGGAGCACCATGGCTGACATTCCCAATATCGTTCCCGCCCTGCCGGAACTGTTTCTCGGCCTCTCCATCCTGGCGTTGCTGATGTTCGGGGTTTTCCATAAAACCGGAACGGCGGCGCTGGATGCCAAGACCGCGCGGCTGGTTTCCTTCCTCAGCGTCATCACCCTGTTGCTGGCGCTGTTGCTGGCTTTCACCCTGTCCGGCCCGCGCTTGCTGACGTTCGAGAACATGTTCATCAGCGATACCTTTGCCGTCTATTGCAAGGTGCTGGTGCTGATCGGTTCCGCCTTCGCCATCGTTTTGTCGCAAGGATTTATCGAGCGTCACAACATGGCCCGCTTCGAATACCCGATCCTGATCGTGTTTGCGACACTCGGCATGATGCTGATGATATCCGCCAATGATTTGATTGCGCTCTATATCGGGCTTGAGATGCAGTCATTGTCGCTTTATGTCATCGCCGCCTATCAGCGCGACGATACCCGCTCGACGGAAGCGGGCCTGAAATATTTTGTTCTGGGCGCGGTGGCGTCGGGCATGTTGCTGTACGGCAGCTCGCTGATTTACGGCTTCACCGGAACGACCAATTTCGACCTGTTGGCCGAACATTTCCACAGCCTCCACGGCGAAGCCAACATCGGCGTTATTTTCGGCATCGTTTTCATCCTGGCCGGGCTGGCGTTCAAGGTTTCCGCCGTGCCGTTTCACATGTGGACGCCCGACGTTTACGAAGGCGCGCCGACGCCGGTCACCGCCTTTTTCGCCGTCGCGCCGAAGATCGCCGCCTTGGCGCTGTTTATCCGCGTCATGATCGGCCCCTTCGGGGATTTGGTCGCAGACTGGCAGCAGATTGTCGTCTTCATTTCCATCGCGTCGATGATTCTGGGCGCCTTCGCCGCCATCAACCAGCGCAACATCAAACGGATGATGGCCTACAGCTCCATCGGCCACGTCGGTTACGCCCTGATCGGTCTCGCCACCGGCACCGAAGCCGGCGTCAAGGGCATGCTGATTTACCTGGCGATTTATCTGGTGATGAATGTCGGCGCTTTTGCCTGCATTCTTTGCATGCGGCGCGGCGATACCATGGTCGAGAACATTTCCGATCTTTCCGGCCTCGGCAAAACCCACCCCATGATGGCCTTGGGCATGGGGATTTTCATGTTTTCCATGGCCGGTATTCCACCGCTGGCGGGCTTCTTCGGCAAGCTTTACATCTTCATGGCGGCGATAAACTCGGGCCTCTATGGGCTCGCCATCATCGGCGTACTGGCCAGCGTCGTTGGCGCGTTTTACTACATCCGCATCGTGCAAGTGGTGTATTTCGAAGAACCCGACGAAGTCCTCAATAAACCCATCAGCCTCGACCTTGCCCTGGTCATGACCGCGACCGGCTTGGCCGTCACCTTCTTCTTCGTCTACCCCAAGCCGGTCCTTGACGCCGCCGCCAGCGCCGCCAAAGCGCTGTTTGCAGGATGACGGAGGCGCCCAAACTTCCCGCCGCCTACAATCTGGTGGCGCTGGAAACCATCGACAGCACCAATGCCGAAGCCAAGCGGATGGCAGCCCTTGGCCCGGAAAAAGCCCCGGACGGCACCGTCATCTGGGCCAAGGAACAAACCGCCGGGCGGGGGCGGCGGGGCCGCGAATGGTCTAGCCCACCGGGAAACCTGTATTTCTCGCTGATCTTACGCCCCGACGTTGCCCTGGCGCGGGCCGCCGAATTCAGCTTCATCGCCGCCCTGTCGCTGTTTGATACGCTCGGCACCGTCGGCGAGCCGGGCCATCAGGTGCATTGCAAGTGGCCCAACGACATCCTGCTCAACGACCGCAAGGTCGCCGGTATCCTGCTCGAAGCGGAAACCGGCGCTGGCAGCGTGCCTGAGTGGATCGTGCTCGGGGTCGGCGTCAATGTCGGCGTTTTTCCCGCCGATACGGAATTTCCGGCAACATCGTTTAGGGCCGAAGCCTGGGGTGCGGCGGAAGCGGAAACCCTGGTGGCTTTTTGTCGGCATTTTCTCCTGTGGACCAACAAGTGGCTGGATGAAGGCTTCGAGCCGGTGCGCAAGAACTGGTTGTGGCGATGCTACGGCAAGGACAAGGAGATTGAGGTCCACCTGGAAAACGAGACCATCACCGGCAAATTTACCGATTTGGACGAAGACGGCGCTTTATTGCTGGAAACCGCCGACGAAGTCCGTAGGATCACTGCTGGCGACATTTTCTTTCCAAAAGCATAGAGCACCAAACCATGCTGCTGGCTATTGATTCGGGCAACACCAATATCGTTTTTGCCGTCTTTGACGACGAAGACAGGCTTAGGGGTGAATGGCGTTCATCATCGGGCACGGACCGGACAGCAGACGAATTCGGCGTCTGGCTTAGCCAGCTCATGGCAGCCGCCAAGCTAACGCCTGAAGACATTTCCGCCGCCATCATCGCCACCGTCGTTCCGGCAGCGCTTTTTTCCCTGAAATCGCTGTGCCGGGATTATTTCGGCTGTGACCCGCTCATCATCGGCGAAGACGGCGTCGACCTCGGCCTCAAGGTGCTGATCGATCGGCCCGACGATGTCGGCGCCGACAGGCTGGTCAACGCCGTCGCCGCCCATGAACGCTATGCAGGGCCGCTGATCATCATCGATTTCGGCACCGCGACGACGTTTGATATCATCAATGCCGACGGCGACTATATCGGCGGCGTCATCGCGCCCGGGATCAACCTGTCGCTGGAAGCCCTTCACATGGCCGCCGCCCAACTGCCCCGCGTCGCCGTACAGCGGACCGAAAAAGTCACCGGCCAGAACACGGTCGAGGCCATGCAGTCCGGCATCTATTGGGGTTATCTCAGCCTCATCGAAGGGTTGGTAGGTCGGCTCCGAATTGAGCATGGAACGGACATGGACGTCATCGCCACCGGCGGTCTGGCACCTTTGTTCGCCGAAGCCGCCGAGTGCATCAAACAGTCCGACCCGGATTTGACCTTGCGCGGGCTTCTCGCCATTCACCGCCGTAATTCATGAGCAAAAACGAAACCGACAATCTGGTTTTCCTGCCGCTGGGGGGCTCGGGCGAGATCGGTATGAACCTCAACCTTTATGGCCTCGGCCCTAAGGATAAGGAAACCTGGGTCATGGTCGATCTCGGCGTTACCTTCGGTGACTGCAGCCTGCCCGGTATCGACGTCATTATGCCCGATCCGGCGTTTATCGAAGAGCACCGCGATCAACTGGCGGGCCTGGTGCTGACCCATGCCCACGAAGATCATCTGGGCGCCGTGCCGTATTTGTGGCAACGCCTGCAATGCCCGATCTATGCGACGCCGTTCACCATTTCGATCCTCAAGCGCAAGTTGTCGGAAACCGATTTCGCCGACCAGGTCGAAATCATCGAGGTGCCCCTGGGCGGGCGGTTCAACGTCGGGCCGTTCGACATGGAACTGATCACCCTGACCCATTCCATCCCCGAGCCCAACGCCATCGCCATCCGCACGGAGCAAGGCACCATCCTGCACACCGGCGACTGGAAATTCGACCCCGACCCGGTCGTCGGCGACAAGGCGGATATGGAAGCATTGCAACGCTTGGGCGACGAAGGGGTGCTGGCGCTGGTCTGTGATTCGACCAACGTCTTTAACCCTGGCTCCACCGGGTCTGAAGCAGATTTGCTGGACAGCCTGACGGAAGTCATCGGTGAATGCCAAGGCCGTGTCGCCGTTGCGTGCTTTGCCAGCAACGTAGCCCGGCTTGAAACCATCGCCACGGCGGCCAAGGCCAACAACCGCGATGTCGTGCTGGCGGGGCGGTCGTTGTGGCGCATGAATGAGGCAGCTCGAGAAAACGGCTATCTCGCAAACGTCGCCGCCTTCGTCGCCGAAGAAGACGCAGGCCATTTGCCCGACGACAAAGCGCTCATCATCTGCACCGGTAGCCAGGGCGAACCGCGCGCAGCGCTATGGCGGATTGCCAACGACGATCATCCCGACGTGACCCTGAAATCCGGCGACACGGTAATTTTTTCGGCCCGCATCATTCCCGGCAACGAGGCCGATATTGGAAAACTGCACAATCAACTGGTCAGGAAAGGCGTCGAGGTTGTTTCCCCCAATGACAAGTTCATTCATGTTTCCGGCCATCCGGCACGCGATGAGTTGATAAAAATGTATCAACTGTCACGGCCAAAACTGGCGGTGCCGGTGCACGGCGAAACCCGGCACCTTCACGAACACGCCAAGCTGGCGCTGGCCTGTCAGGTGCCGAACGCCATCCCCGGTGAAAACGGCGCCATGGTGCGCTTAAGCCCCGGCAAGCCCGAGATTATCGACACTGTCGCCTCCGGACGCCTGGCCGCCGACGGCAACCGGCTGGTCTCCATATCCGGCGAGGTCGTGCGCGGCCGCAACCGTGTAGCCTTTAACGGCACCGCCACCGTCAGCATCGTTTTAAACGCCGACGGGGATTTGGCGGCAGAACCACAAATCAGCACCTTGGGGCTGCTCGAAATTGAGGAAGATGACTTTATCGAGGATGCATTGGATGCCGCCTGTGAGGCCATTGAAGACCTGCCCGGCAAAAAACGCCGCGACGATGCCGAAGCTTCGGAAGCCGTGCGTATTGCAGTCCGGCGCAGTTTCCGCAAGAATCTCGACAAGAGCCCCATTACCATCGTGCATCTGGTGCGAATTTAACGGAAAGCGGAACTATGATCGGCAAGCTCAACCATGTCGCCATCGCCGTGCCGGACCTGACGGCATCGGCGGCACTTTATGAAAATACGCTGGGGGCAAGCGTGTCGGCGCCGCAAGCTTTGCCCGATCACGGCGTCAGCGTCGTCTTCGTAGACCTCGGCAATACCAAGGTCGAGTTGCTGGCGCCGTTGGGTGATCATTCCCCGATTGCCAAATTCCTGGAGAGCAATCCCCAAGGCGGCATGCATCATATCTGTTTTGAGGTCGATGATATTGTTGCTGCTGCTGACAAACTGAAAGCCGATGGGGCGCGGGTATTGGGCGACGGGAACCCAAAAACCGGGGCGCACGGCAAGCCGGTGTTGTTTTTACATCCCAAGGATTTTTCCGGTACCCTGATCGAACTGGAAGAGGCGTAAACGATAATGGATTTCTGGACCGGCCTGGCCGTATATATCATTATCTGGTGGCTTGTCATCTTCATGGTGCTGCCGTGGGGGGTGCGCCGCATCGACCCCGACGATTTGATCGAAGGCGAAGACCCCGGCGCGCCTGCGAAGCCACGCATGGTGTTGAAGCTGGCGGCGACGACAGGAATTTCCGGCGTCGTCTTTGTGCTCGTCTACCTGATCATCCAGTCCGGCGTGATTTCGTTCAGGGTGTAAGATGTCCTGGTACTGCGACGCCGCCAAAGGCAACCCCATCCACCAATCCTACCACGACAAGGAATACGGCTTTCCTCTAGATGGCAAAGACGACGAACGTTATTTGTTTGAGCTGCAATCCCTGGAGCTGTTCCAGGCCGGGCTGTCTTGGGAGCTCATCCTCAAGAAACGCCCGACCACGGTCAAAGCCTTCGACAATTTCGGTGTCGATATCGTCGCCGCCTACAAAGCCAGGGATGTTAAACGGTTGTTGGGCGACGCAGGCATTATTCGCAATAAACTAAAAGTCGCGTCCATCATTGAAAACGCCAGGCGGATACAGGGGCTCAGAGGCAGCCATGGTGGTTTTGCCCAATGGATCGCCTTGCATCATCCCTTGAACCGCGACGAATGGACGAAGCTGTTCCGCCAGACGTTCAAGTTCATGGGCGGCGAAATCGTCAACGAATTTTTGATGTGCATAGGCTATCTGCCCGGCGCCCATCACGAAGGCTGCCAAGCCTATAAGCGTATCGCCAAAAAGAACCCGCCCTGGATGCAGGTCGATGCGAAGATTTACAGGAAAAAGTAAACGGCTTAAAAAAGGCAAAAAAAAAGCAAGATCACGAACGATCCCGCCTCTCCCAGTTTAAAAGTGGGTTTTCATGAAACCCTTATTATTGTTTTTGTCCTCCCAATTCCCGGGCTATCCCCGACGTTTTTCAAATACCGAGTGAGTATTTATAGGTACGGACTCTAAGGGGTTTTCCACCCCCCGTCATCAAGATTCTTGTCCCTGCATACGATGTTGAACCTTGCCGTTATTGAAGCGGGCGCGGCAAACGCATACAGTCGGCGGAACCTGATTCTCTTGTAATCCAGAGGCCCCCATAATGCGCCGATCCCGTTATTTCCTGCCGACCCTCAAGGAAAACCCCGCCGAGGCCCAGATCGTTTCGCACCGGCTGATGCTGCGCGCCGGCATGGTGCGCCAGTCTTCCGCCGGCATTTATTCGTGGCTGCCGATGGGCTTTAAGGTGTTGAAAAAGATCGAACAAATCGTCCGCGAGGAGCAGGACGCCATCGGCGCCCAGGAAATGCTGATGCCGACCATCCAACCGGCCGACCTGTGGCGGGAAAGCGGGCGCTACGACGCCTATGGGCCGGAAATGCTGCGCATCACCGACCGCCATGACCGCGACATGCTTTACGGGCCCACCAACGAGGAACAGATCACCGAAATTTTCCGGGATTCGGTCAAAAGCTACCGCGATCTGCCGAAAAACCTCTACCACATCCAGTGGAAGTTCCGCGACGAAGTGCGGCCCCGGTTCGGCGTCATGCGGGGCCGCGAGTTCCTGATGAAGGACGCCTATTCCTTCGATCTCGATTTCGAAGCCGCCAAGCAAACCTACAACAAACAATTTATCGCCTATCTCAAGACCTATGCCCGCATGGGGCTGAAGGCCATTCCCATGAAGGCCGCCAGCGGCCCCATCGGCGGCGACATGAGCCACGAATTTCTTATCCTGGCCGATACCGGGGAAAGTGAAATTGCCTGCCACCGGGATTTTCTCGATAACAAATGGCTGGAAAACATTGCTGCCAACAGCGATCTGCAAACCGTCGTCAATGCCTTCACCGAAAAATACGCCGCCACCGATGACGAACGCGATGAAGGGGCGGAAAAAGCCTTGGGCAAGGACCTGGTGGTCGCGCGCGGCATCGAGGTCGGGCATATTTTCTATTTCGGCACCAAATATTCCGAAGCCATGAACGCCATCGTCACCGGGCCGGACGGCAACGACGTTAGCGTCGAAATGGGCTCGTACGGGATCGGGGTTTCAAGGCTCGTCGGCGGCATTATCGAAGCCAGCCACGATGATGACGGCATCATCTGGCCGGAAGCGGTGGCGCCATTCAAGGTCGGCCTGATCAACCTGAAAACCGGCGACGACGCTTGTGATACGGCGGCGGAAGATTTCTACCAAAAACTTCAAGCGGCAAACGTCGAAGTCTTGATGGACGACCGAGAAGGCCGCGCCGGGGCCAAATTCGCCGACATGGATTTGATCGGCCTGCCCTGGCAGGTAATCATCGGGCCGAAGGGGGTGGACAAGGGCATTGTAGAATTAAAGAACCGGGCGACGGGCGAACGCGAAGACGTTTCCCCCGAAGACGCGCTCTCAAGGTTGGCAGGCTGATTGTCATGCAAATCGCCTTTTTACTGTTCGACGGCATTACACCGCTGGATGCCGTCGGCCCGTTTGAGGTCCTGGGCAAGCTTCCCGGCGCCGATGTCCGCATGGTCGGCAAGCACAAGGGCGAGGTCCGCACCAAGGGACAAAGTCTTGCCATGATTGCCGATTACGCTCTGGCCGAGATACCGACACCGGATATTCTTGTCGTGCCGGGCGGGCCGGGGGCCGATCCTTCGGCCGAAGATAAAGAGATTACGGACTGGGTCGCGCGGGTCCATGAAACAACGACATGGACAACATCCGTTTGCACCGGGGCGCTGATATTGGGCGGCGCGGGGGTGCTGAAAGGGCTGAAGGCGACGACCCACTGGCGGGCGATGGAAGATTTAAAAGCCTTCGGGGCTGAACCCGTTGACCAGCGTGTCGTGCGCCAGGGAAAAGTCATCACGGCGGCGGGGGTATCATCGGGGATCGACATGGCGTTGACGTTGGCTGCCGAGATCGCCGGCGAGGATATCGCCAAGGCCATTCAACTCGGCATCGAATACGCCCCGGAACCACCCTTTGACGCCGGGCATTTTCGGGACGCGCCTTCAGCGCGCATTGAAATGGTTCGCAGCGGCCTCAACAGGCCATAACCGGCCATAAAAAGGATTAGAATTTGTTTTCTTTCTTCGAATGGATGATCGCCATGCGCTACCTCAGGGCGCGGCGCCAGGAAGGGTTTATTTCCGTCATCGCCTGGTTTTCGCTGCTGGGTATTGCTTTAGGTGTCGCCACGCTGATCATCGTCATGGCGGTGATGAACGGTTTCCGCCAGGAATTGCTGACCCGCATCCTCGGCATCAACGGTCATCTCAGCGTCTATGGGCAGAACAACAAGCTCGCCGATTTCGATACCATCGCCAAAAAACTGCGCACCGTTCACGGTGTCGTCGCCGTAACGCCGCTGATCGAAGGACAGGTCATGGCCACCGCCAGGGGCGTCGCCCAAGGGGCCGTCGTGCGCGGTATTCGCGGCAAAGATCTGAAAAGCCGCAAGATCATCGCCGACAACATCGTTTCCGGGTCACTGGACAGCTTCAAAGGCCAGGGCAACATCATCATCGGCGCCCGTCTGGCTGAAAAAATGGGCGTCGGCGTCGGCGACAAGGTGACGCTGATTTCGCCCAAGGGTAACGCCACGGCGTTCGGCACGGTGCCGCGCATGCGCGCCTATCGCGTTTCCGCGACGTTCAAGATCGGCATGTACGAATACGATTCCAGTTTTATCTTCATGCCCATGGACGCCGCGCAAATTTATTTCAAGCTGCCCCAGCAAGTGTCGAACCTGGAAGTCTTCATCACCAATCCCGACGATGCGCCCCGGATTGGCGTTATCTTATCCAAACAACTGGGCGGGCTGGCGCGGATACATGACTGGCAACGGGTGAACGCCAGTTTCTTCAACGCCATTCAGGTCGAACGCAACGTCATGTTCCTGATCCTGACGTTGATTATCCTGGTCGCCGCCTTCAACATCATCTCCAGCCTGATCATGTTGGTGAAGGACAAGGGCAGGGACATTGCTATCCTGCGCACCATGGGCGCGACCCGGGGCCAGATCATGCGGATATTTTTTATTGCCGGCGCGTCCGTCGGCACCATCGGCACCATGGCCGGTTTCGGATTGGGCCTCGCCTTTGCCCAAAACATCGAAACCATCCGCCAGTGGATACAGGGCCTGACGGGTACGGAATTGTTCGCCGCCGAAATTTATTTCCTGTCGCAACTGCCGGCCGTCGTCGACCCGTCGGAAGTCGTCTCCGTGGTTTTGATGGGATTGGGGCTGTCCTTCCTGGCAACGCTGTATCCGTCCTGGCGCGCCGCGCGCCTGGACCCGGCAGAGGCGCTTCGCTATGAGTGAGCGGGTGCTGCAACTGACCGGCGTCAAACACACCTTTCACCAGGGCCGCGACGACCTGGATGTTCTGAAAGGCGTCGATTTAAACTTGGGCGAAGGAGAGATCGTCGCCCTTGTCGGGCCGTCGGGGTCCGGGAAATCGACGTTGCTGCATATCGCCGGCCTGCTGGAAGCGCCGAGCGGCGGCGATGTCGCCATCACCGGGCAGACCTGCACCGGCATGAACGATGACGAGCGCACCGCCATGCGCCGCAATCATCTGGGGTTTGTTTACCAATACCACCACTTGTTGCCGGAATTTTCGGCGCTGGAAAACGTCGCCATTCCCGGCATCATATCGGGCCGGAGCAAGAAGGAATCCGAAATTCAGGCCAAAGAGCTGCTCGACTGGATGGGCTTAAAGGACCGGGAAAAACACCGCCCGGGCATGCTGTCGGGCGGCGAACAGCAACGCGTCGCCATCGCCCGCGCACTGGCGTCTACGCCGGCGCTGCTGCTGGCCGACGAGCCGACCGGCAATCTCGACCCGGACACCGCCGATGATGTGTTTCAGGTATTGCTGAAACTGGTTCGCGGCGCCGGACTGGCGGCACTGATCGCCACCCATAACCCGGCCCTGGCGGCGCGCATGGATAGAACAGTGCGCCTTGAAGGCGGGTTTCTGGTCGAATAGGCCGGACGTTTTATCCACAAAAACAGCAATTTGTTGTGGATAACTTGATGCCCCGCCACAAGATATGGTGACTTCAGCCTAGGTGGGGGAGTACCATCAGGCATGGCGCACGCTGATTTTGTCCATTTGCGGGTTCATACCGCTTATTCCCTTTCCGAAGGGGCCATTCCGGTCAAGGAACTGGTGGAAATCTGCCGCACCCGCAAGATGCCGGCGGTCGCCATTACCGACACCAACAATCTGTTCGGCGCCCTGGAATTCGCCGGCGCGGCGGCCCAGGCCGGGGTGCAACCGATCATCGGCTGTCAGATCGATTTGACCCGCGAAAAGAAGGAAGCCGGGGCAGGGGCAGGTCACGGGCCTGAGCCGGACACCGATCCGATGGTGTTTCTGGTACAGAACGAAACCGGCTACCACAACCTGCTGAAACTGGTCCGCCATGCCTATCTGGATTCCGAAGACGGCGCCGACCCGCAAATTCCGTTTGCCGTCCTTGAACAATATTGCGAAGGCCTGATCGCCTTGACCGGTGGTCCTTCCGGACCCGTCGGCAAGCTTCTGGTCGACGGCCAGATAGAGGCTGCAAGGGAATTGCTGCGCAAGCTGTCGGGGATGTTTTCCGGGCGGCTTTATATCGAACTGATGCGACACGGCCTTGAGGCCGAAAAGCAGACCGAACCGCTTTTCCTGGATTTTGCCTACGAGATGGAATTGCCGGTCGTCGCCACCAATGAAGCTTTTTTCTCCGACGCCTCCATGCACGAAGCACACGACGCGCTGATCTGCATTGCCGATGGAACCTACATCTCGACGCGCGAAAGACGACGGCTGACGCCGGACCACGGTTTTAAATCGGCCAGCGAAATGCGCGCCCTGTTCAGCGATTTGCCCGAAGCCGTCGACAACACCCTTGTTATCGCTAAACGCACCGCCTTCATGGTCGAAGCCCGGCAACCGATTTTGCCGCCTTATGACTGCGGGGTCGGCCGAACAGAAGAAGACGAACTTCGCCAACAGGCCGCGGAAGGCCTGGAAAACCGTTTAAAAGCAATCATTTATACAAAAGGAATGACGGAAGAAGAGCGCGCTAAAACCGCCGATCCGTATCGCAAACGCCTTGAATTCGAACTTAAGACGATCATCGATATGGGCTATCCCGGATACTTCCTGATCGTTTCCGATTTCATTCACTGGTCCAAGCAGCAAGGCATCCCCGTCGGCCCCGGCCGTGGGTCGGGGGCCGGGTCCGTCGTCGCCTGGTCGCTGCTGATCACCGATCTCGACCCGTTGCGCTGGGGCTTGCTGTTCGAACGCTTCTTGAACCCGGAACGTGTGTCCATGCCTGATTTCGATATCGATTTCTGTCAGGACCGTCGTGACGAGGTCATTCGCTACGTGCAGGAAAAATATGGCCGTGACCACGTCGCCCAGATCATCACGTTTGGAAAGCTGCAAGCCAGGGCGGTGTTACGCGATGTCGGCCGGGTGTTGGAAATGCCCTATGGCTACGTCGATAAAATCTGCAAGCTGGTGCCGTCCAACCCGGCCAATCCGCCAAGCCTGGAAGAAGCCCTGAAGGCGGAACCGCTATTACGCAAAATGGGCAAGGACGACCCGGTGGTCGACAAGTTGCTCAACATCGGAAGGAAGCTGGAAGGTCTTTATCGCCACGCTTCCACCCATGCCGCCGGCGTCGTCATCGGCGACCGGCCGCTGGATGAGTTAATCCCGCTGTACCGGGACCCGCGATCCGACATGCCGGTAACGGGTTTCAACATGAAGTACGTTGAATCCGCCGGGCTGGTAAAGTTCGATTTCCTGGGCCTGAAGACTCTGACCGTTCTCGACAAGGCGGAAAAGCTGGTCCGCGAAACCGGGGCGCAACTGGATATCGCCACCTTGCCGCTGGATGATCCGGGAACCTATGAGATGATCAGCCGTGGCGATACCACCGGCGTGTTCCAGCTTGAATCGGCGGGCATGGTCGATGTCCTTAAAAAGCTCAAACCCGATACCTTTGAAGACATCATCGCCGTCGTCGCGCTCTACCGGCCGGGGCCGATGGACAACATCCCCAGCTACATCAAGCGCAAACACGGGCTAGAGGCCCCGGATTACCTTTATCCGACGCTGGAAGGCATCCTCAAGGAAACTTTCGGCATCATGATCTATCAGGAACAGGTGATGCAGATCGCCCAGGAGCTTTCCGGCTATTCCCTGGGCAGCGCCGATATCCTGCGCCGCGCCATGGGCAAAAAGATCAAAAAGGAAATGGCCGAACAACGCCAGACCTTCATCGACGGCGCCAAAAGCAAGGGCGTGCCGGAAGCCAAGGCCGACGATATTTTTGATCAGGTAAACAAGTTCGCCGGGTACGGCTTCAACAAGTCCCACGCGGCTGCCTATGCCCTGGTCGCCTATCAGACGGCTTATATGAAGGCCAATCACCCGGTTGAATTCCTGGCCGCCTCGATGACGCTGGACATGGGCAACACCGACAAGCTCGGCATTTTCCGTCAAGAGATCAAAGACTTAGGCTTCGAACTCAGAGGCCCGGACATCAATGCATCGCAGCCTTTTTTCACCGTCGAGCGGAGCGACGGCCGCCCTGCCATCCGCTACGCGCTGGCGGCCATCAAGAATGTCGGCGAAGGGGCGATGCAAGGCGTTATCCAGGAACGCGAAGCCAATGGCCCGTTCAAGGACATTTCCGATTTTGCCCAGCGCCTTGACCCGCACGCGGTCAACAAACGGCAAATGGAAAATCTCGTCCGGGCCGGGGCTTTCGACAGCCTGACGCCCAACCGCCGCCAGTTACACGGGAACATCGAAACCTTGCTAAAATTCGCCAGCCTGGCCCACTCGGAACGCGCCTCAAATCAAATGGGCCTGTTCGGCGGCGAAGACAAAGCCATGGAAGCGCTGGTCCTGCAACCCATCGACGACTGGGAAAAAATGGACCGCCTGAAAGAGGAATTCGAAGCCACCGGGCTGTACCTGTCAGGCCACCCCCTGGACGATCATGGAAAAATGCTGAAACGCCTGAACACCAAGACAGCATCGGAAATCATGGCCAGCGGCAAGGGCGGCATGCGAAAAATGGCCGGCATCCTGATGGAAATTTCCGAACGTACGTCGCAAAAAGGCAACCGCTACGCTTTTCTGAAGTTCATGGATATGTCCGGCGTTTTTGAGGCCATCGCTTTTTCCGAGTTGCTTTCGGATAAGCGCTCAACCCTTGTCGTCGGAAATTCATTTTTCATCCAGGCCCAGTTCGACGAAGAAAAGGGACGGTTTTCCATTCACGGGCTTTCTTCGCTTGAAGGCGCTGCCCAAAATATCGCGCCGGGGATGATGGTCACCGTCGCCACCGCCCAACCCCTGGCGGCGCTCAACGATATCCTGTCCGGACAGGGGCACGGCCGGGGCCACGTCAGGGTCGTCACCTACATGGATGAGGGCCTGGAAGCCGAGCTGGAACTGCGCGGCAGCTATAACGTAACCCCCGATGTGCTGAACACGGTGCGCGACATTCCCGGCGTCATCGACGCCCGGGAAATATAGAAGTTAATTTAGCCCCCATTTTCCAGGTGAACCCGATATTCCATGCCCCGTGATGGGAATTCTTCTATAAGAATCAATATGTTGATGCATTGATGGAGCAGCAGGTATAGGACACCCGGTGGGTGAATCGAAACGGGACAGCTTACGGGTCGATTTTGACCGCCGCTTGAAGCTTGAATTTCACGGTTCCAAGATCACCTCTGACGGCGGGTTGCTCGCTTATCGGGAGCTTGATGATGCCCTTGGCTTGACCGATGGCGCCGGGGATATTTTCCAAGACAGCCGTATCGGCAAGAACGGATGGCACGGCATGACGGGGCAATTTCGTCAATCGGTGTTTGGTCGTCTTGGCGGTTATGAGGACGTGAATGATGCTGAGCGTCTGGGACATGATCCCGCCATGCGGTGGATTGTTGGAAGCAAGTTTGGCGTTCCGCCCGCTTGCGCGAACGCAATAACGAGGTGCGGCTCCAGCTTCACGCCCTAGTGTAGGCCGAGGAAAATCAAAGGCGAAGTGAAATCGACGGGATAGGTGTGTCCAGATGACGAGAATTATCAAGAAATGGCATTCAGAACGCCGCTAGAGCACTTCCGAGATTTTCTGAATCAAAAACGATTTTGTTGAATCTTTGTTAAGAATATTCGTGATTCCCTTTGTTATTGAACAG
>LFEN01000003.1 GCA_001510075.1 Alphaproteobacteria bacterium casp-alpha2 | reverse complement strand
CCCCTGATACCCCCCCTGATACCCCCACGGCGCTTACCAGGAAGAACACCTTGCCTGTTCGCGCTTGTAGTTGGCGGAGGTGTCGATGCTGTCGTTTTTGCGGTCCAGAACCTTGTTCAATTCCTTGAACAGGGGCTCGACCTTGCGTTGCAGGGCAACCTGCAAGCGGTCTGCGGCTTTTTGCGGCGTCGTTGCGATGATCGGCTCCAGCGACCGTGCGGCTTCGGCGATCCGCCGTTCGACCCTGGGCGCATAGACGGCAAGGGCGTCGCGGAAAATCGCCAGATGGTCGTTTTCGTGCTCAAGAACGGAACGATACTGGCAACTGCCAGGGCGGAAGCGGGAATCGACGTAGATGGTGATGGTGTCGTAGCCGAGCGACGCCTTGACCGACGAGACCGTGGCGCAATGGCCGCCGCGTTTTCGAGCCAGGGTGCTGACGGAAATGTTCATGCTGAATTGCAGCTCGGTCAGGGTCAAACCGATGGGCTCCCAGCCGCGTCGGGAACTCGACGTTTTTCCCCGGTCTTGCAAGTGGCCGAGCTGGCGGCGGTTTTTGCTGGTGTTGTAGGCAACGCGGCCGGGTCTGGTCTCGAGCGAGACCTGGGGCAGGGCGTCGGCCTTTGCGCAAGGCGCCGCCGCCTCGACCGTCCCAGGTGGAAAGGCCGCGCTCAGGACCAAAAAGCCCAGAAATGTGCCCAATTTAACCATCATCCCTAAATGGTGCCTGTAAGACGGCGGAAAGGCAATGCAAACAATGCCTTAAAGGGTTTTAGAATCTTTTCATCCGGTTATGCCCGGCGAAGCTTTGCGCCTCGATGAATACCCGGGAGACATCCTTATGGTTGGCCTTGATGCGTTGTTCAAGTTCACTGACCAGTTTTTCCACGTCGGCAGACGATAGGCTGTCGGCGAAATCGAGGCTGATGTTGACCAATACGTCCTGCGGGCCCAAGTGCATGGTCAGCAATTCGTTGACCGAGGCCTGTCCGGCATAAGAATTGACCAGCGATCGGATGCCGTCAATGACCGGCTGGCTGGCGCTTTCGCCGATCAGCAAGCCCTTGCATTCGTAGGATAGCAAGGCGGCGACGGCGGCGAGAATCAGGCCGATGAGCAGCGACGCGACTCCGTCCAGCCACGCCATGCCGGTGGCCTGGGCCAGCGCGATGCCGGCAAAGGCGACGATGATGCCGGCCATGGCCGCCGTGTCTTCGAATAATACGGTGAATACCGTCGGGTCCTTGCTGGCGCGAACCGCCTTGAAATACCCGCCGCGTCCCTTTTGGCGGCGGAATTCCTTGAAGGCGATCCACCAGGCGGCGGCTTCGAAAATAAAGGCCGCGCCCAGGACGATGTAGTTGACGACAACATTCCTTATTGGCGTCGGGTGTTTGATTTTTTCGATGCCTTCGTAAATGGAAACCCCGGCGCCGACGCCGAAAATCAACATGGCGACGACGAAGGCCCAGAAATAGACCTCGCTCCCGTAGCCGAAGGGGTGCTGTGGATCGGCGGGCTTGGCGGCTTGTTTCAGGCCATACAGCATCAGCGCCTGGTTGATGGTGTCGACCACCGAATGAATGGCCTCGCTGAGCATGGCCGATGAGCCGGTGTAAGCAGAGGCGGCGAATTTCGATACGGCGATCAGAAAATTTCCAACAAGTGCGGCAATGACGACTTTTTTTGACCCGGATGCGGCCATGGTTGAAAGATTTCCTCCTGTATTATTCGACGATGTCGGCTTTGGTGCTGTCGATGAAGCCCAAAACGTCGCTGCGTTCAGGATCGGCGACGCCGAAATGATCCAGGGACGCCTCAATATGACCAATAAAGGTGCTCCAGTCGCTGTCGCTGATGCCCATGCCGGCGTGCGACAGTTTCATGTCGCGCCCGGTATACAACATCGGCCCGCCAGCCGATGTTGAGAGAAAATCGATCAACAACTGCGCTTCACGGGCAATGCCGTCGTCGCCCCGGTTATCCCAGAACCGGCCCAATTGCGGATCGCTTTGCAGGCGGGGCAGAATATCGCCGGCAACGGCGGCAATGGCGTCATAGCCGCCCAATCGTTCGTAAAGCGTTTTATTCGACATGGTTCTCTCCAAAAAGATTCTTCTTCGATTTCCCCGCAAGACCCAATATTAACGGCTTGCGACCGGGGTGGCCAGCGCCATTGGTAAAGAAACAAGGCCCTAGCTGTTTCCGGCTAGGGCCTTGTTGTATTTGGCTCCGGCGGCAGGACTCGAACCTGCGACATATGGATTAACAGTCCACCGTTCTACCAACTGAACTACGCCGGAATAAACTGGAGGCGCGGACCGGAATCGAACCGGTGTACACGGCTTTGCAGGCCGCTGCGTAGCCACTCCGCCACCGCGCCAACGTAATTTTCTGGGGGCTTTTCCGCAAACAAAAAGCCTCAACAAAATCACGGCTGGGCGAGGGAAAAGGAAACTAGACGTTGCCGGTGGACGGGTCAAGCGCGCCTGAGGAATGGCTGGAGGAGAGCATTGTCATCGGCCCGGCCCGGGCTTATAAACACCACGGGCTAACCCCATGGCCAACCACATTCCCGGAGGCTCCTTTAATGGATTTCGACTTGGCGCGGCGCAACATGGTGGAAAGCCAGATCCGGCCCAACCGTGTTACCGATATGCACCTGATTGAGGCAATGGAGGAGTTGCCCCGCGAGGCTTTTGTGCCCGCCGATTTGCAAGGCGTTGCCTATACGGACACGGCCCTGTCGCTGTCGAACGGGCGGTTTTTGATGGAACCCATGGTCATGGCCCGGCTTATGCAGGCGGCGTCGCCTGGGCCGTCCGATCTGGCGCTCTCGGTCGGTTGCGGCACCGGCTATGGCCCGGCGGTGCTGGCCAAGCTTGTCGGCACTGTGGTCGCTGTGGAAAAAGATTCGAGCCTGGCCCAGCACACGCAGCGCATCCTGTCGGAACTCGGCATCGATACCGTGGCCGTGGTTGAAGATGACTTTAAAACAGGCTGTCCCGCTCAAGGGCCTTATGACGTTATTTACTTCGATGGCGCCGTCGATGAAATTCCCCAGTCTATTACCGAGCAGCTGGCCGAGGGCGGTCGTTTGGTGGCCGTCGTTTTAGGCCGGGGGACCGGTCGGGCGATGTTGATGACACGCCATCAGGGCGTTCTTTCCAGTGTCGAGGTTTTCGACGCCACCGCCGTCCGGCTTCCGGGTTTTGAGCCCCCGGAAAAGTTCGTTTTTTAATTTTTCTGTATTGGCTTCTTTAGGAGCCTGCGAATCGGAAACCCCTCTATTCAGACAAAAACGGTTTGTTGAGGATGCCTGTTGCACCATCCTCAAGGCTGCTTCCGCCCTTGCCAATGGGCTCTAAGGCGCTGACTTCATTGATTTTACCATATTCCCCTGCGCCCCGTTTCTGGCCCTGCTTTACCTTGGAGTTTGGCGACAGGTAAAGTGATCCCCTAAATGCCACGATATATAGACATTACAGGGGGGCAAACGACATGATCTTGCGTTTGTCGAAATATCCGGGTTTTCTGGTTTTTGCTCTTTTTCTGGGCTTTGTCATGCCCGGCAAGGCGACGGCGCAGACCATTGAGGATGCGTTGACCGCAGCATACCTGAATAACCCGACCCTGTTGGGCCAACGGGCCAAGTTGCGCGCCACTGATGAACAGGTTCCCCAGGCGCTGGCCAACTGGCGTCCTACCGTCAACCTTACGGGGTCTGTCGGTCGGGCGATATCCTTCAATACCGCCCGGACTTTCGGTGGCCGGGATCAGATCAAGACCCCGCGGGGTGGCGAACTGGAAATTTCCCAACCACTGTATCGGGGCGGGCGCACCCTTGCCGCCACCCGGGGCGCCGAGAACACCGTCAAGGCTGAACGACACCGCTTGTCCGCTACAGAACAGGACGTGCTGCTGGACGCGGCCACGGCATTTTTGAATGTGTTTCGAGATGAAGCGGTTCTCAAGCTTAACATCAATAACGAACAGGTTCTGAAACGCCAGTTGGAAGCGACCCGCGACCGGTTCGAGGTTGGCGAAATTACTCGCACCGACGTTCACCAGGCCGAAGCGCGCGTCGCCGGCGCCGCTGCCGACCGTATCGAGGCGGAAGGCAATCTGGAAGCGTCCCGGGCCGCCTACCGAAACGTGACGGGCCAAGTGGCGCCCCGGAACCTGAAACCTCCCGCCCAGCCTTTCGGGCAACCCTCAAATCAGGAAGAAGCCAACAAGGCCGCAGCGGTCAGCAATCCGAACGTCCTGGCCGCAGAATTAGACAGGAAGGCGCTGGAGGATAACGTCGATGAGGTCAGGGGAGAATTGTTGCCATCCTTGAACCTGAATTTTTCCGTCAACCGTGACTATGAAAATGTCTCCAACGTGAACGTGTCGCGTGGCGAATCCGTAACCGCCTCGGTCACGGTTCCTATTTATCAGCAAGGTGCGGTGTATTCCCGCCTGCGCGAAGCCAAACAGAAAAAGGCCGAGCAGGCTCTGGTTATCGACCAGGTCCGCCGGGACTCCGTCGAGACCGCCACCCGCTCCTGGGAAAACCTGGTTTCGGCGCGCGCTCGGGTGAAATCCTTCAAGACGCAAATCGATGCTAACGTGGTCGCGCTCGAAGGGGTCGAACGCGAAGCCCAGGTCGGTTCCCGAACGGTGTTGGATGTGCTGGACGCGGAGCAGGAATTGCTCAATTCCCGCAATAATCACATCCGGGCCCAGCGCGACCAGTTGGTGGCGGTTTTCGAATTGAAAGCGGCGATGGGGCAATTGTCGGCGAAGAATATGAAACTCAGGGTAACGCCTTATGATCCGGCAAAACATTACGACCAAGTCCGGAACAAATGGTTTGGCGCAAGCGGCCTTGGCGAGGGTAAATGAGGTGAATTTTGGTCGGGGGAAAAAGCTATTTGATTGCGCCGCAATGGGGGGTGCCAGTAATCCTGCTGGCCTTTCCGGCGGTAGTAGCATACCTTTTGTTAACGTTTCGGGGGTAGCGTTCGTGCACGTGCGGGCTCCCAAATTTAGCTTGGTGGACGGCTCATGAGCGAAGAAGTACCTGAATCAGCAGACGGCGCCGGAGCGGTTGACGGCGAAGAACCCTCAATGGAGGACATTCTGGCGTCTATTCGCCGGATTTTGTCCGAAGAAGAGGAAGAAGAGCTTGCTGCTGCCGATGCCGGTGCCGGGCTTGATATGGATTTATCGGCTGAGCCGGAGCCGGAGCCGGAGCCCGAGCCCGAACCCGAGATCGAGGCTGCGCCGGAACCCGAGCCGGAACCGGAACCTGAGTATATTCCGGAACCCGAGCCCGAACCGGAACCCGAGTATATTCCGGAACCCGAACCGGTTCCCGCGCCAGCGCCGCCACCCATGCCGCAAGCCATGGAAGATGTGCTGCGGCTGACTCCTGAAATGATTTCGTCGGAGATTATTTCCGGCCCGACGGTCTCCGCATCTACCGATGTTCTGGATGAATTGGCGCGCGCCATCTTGAACCGGCGCGACATTGCCATTGACGATGCCGGCAAGGATATGACCCTGGAAGGGATGGTGCGTGAAATGCTCAAGCCCTTGCTGCGCGAATGGCTCGACCGCAATCTGCCTTACCTGATCGAACGCCTGGTCAAGAAAGAGATCGACACCATGATCAACCGGGCCGAAAGACTTTCGGATTAGCTTCTATCCACTGGAATATCCGGCGCTGCCCGGTTACATTCTGCCGCTATGATTAAGGGCGGCGTATCATCCTCCCGATTTTTGAATAAAAGGCGCCAGCCATGCTGGAAAAGACCTATCGGCCTGCCGAGGTCGAAAAGAAACATTATGAGGCCTGGGAAACCGAGGGCGCGTTCGCCTGCGGACAAAACCCGGATGCTGCGCCCTTTACCATCGTCATTCCGCCGCCCAACGTCACCGGCAGCCTCCACATGGGCCACGCGCTGAACAGCACGCTGCAGGATATTCTGATCCGCTTTGCCCGCATGCAGGGCAAAGACGCGCTTTGGCAACCGGGAATGGACCATGCCGGGATCGCCACGCAAATGGTCGTCGAGCGGCAACTGGCCGACGAGGCCAAAACCCGCCACGACCTGGGCCGGGAAAAATTCATCGAACGGGTCTGGGAATGGAAAGGCCAGTCGGGCGGCACCATTACCAAACAGCTCCGGCGGTTGGGCGCGTCGTGCGACTGGGCGCGCGAACGCTTCACCATGGACGAAGGCCTGAGCAGGGCGGTGCGCAAGGTCTTTGTCGAGTTGTACGCGAAAGGCTTGATTTACCGGGACAAACGGCTGGTCAACTGGGACCCCAAGCTGCATACGGCGATTTCCGACCTGGAAGTCGAGCAACGCGAAATCACCGGCAAGATGTGGTACTTCAAGTATCCCATCGAAGACAGCGACGAAAAATTCATCACCATCGCCACGACCCGGCCGGAAACCATGTTAGGCGACGTCGCGATTGCTGTTCATCCAGAAGACGACCGGTATCAGGAATTGGTCGGGAAAAACTGCATCCTTCCCATCGTCGGACGGAAATTACCGATTATTGCCGACGAATACGCCGACCCGGAAAAGGGCACGGGCGCGGTCAAGATGACGCCGGCCCATGATTTTAACGATTTCGAAGTCGGCAAACGCCACAACCTGAAAATGGTCAACGTGCTCGACGGTAATGCGTGTCTCAACGACAACGTGCCTGAAGCCTATCGGGGCATGGACCGCTTTGACGCCCGGAAAAAGGTCATCGCCGAGATCGAAGAACTAGGCCTGCTGGTCAAGGTCGAGGAAAACCTGATGGTCATTCCTTATGGCGACCGTTCCGGCGTCGTCATCGAGCCATGGTTGATGGACCAGTGGTTTGTCGATGCCAAACGCCTGGCCGGGCCTGCCATTACGGCGGTCGAACAGGGCAAGACCAAGTTCGTGCCCCAGCAATGGGAAAACACCTATTACGAATGGATGCGCAATATCCAGCCCTGGTGTATCTCGCGGCAAATCTGGTGGGGGCATCAAATTCCGGCTTGGTTCGGCCCGGACCGTGAAATTTTTGTCGCCGAAACCGAAGCAGAAGCCCTGGCCAAGGCCGAAGAATTGTACGGCGAGCCGACGGCCCTGGAACGCGATCCGGATGTCTTGGACACCTGGTTTTCATCGGCGCTGTGGCCGTTCTCTACGCTCGGCTGGCCCGATGAAACGCCCGAGGTTCAGCGTTATTATCCGACGGACGTTCTGATTACCGGCTTTGACATCATTTTCTTCTGGGTCGCCCGGATGATGATGATGGGGCTGGAATTCATGGGCGAAGTGCCGTTTCACACCGTCTATATCCACGCCCTGGTGCGCGACGAAAAGGGCCAGAAGATGTCCAAGTCCAAGGGCAACATCATCGACCCGCTGCAACTGATCGACAAATTCGGCGCTGACGCGCTGCGCTTTACCCTGACCGCCTTCGCCGCCCAGGGCCGCGACGTCAAGATGTCGGAAAGCCGGGTTGAAGGCTATCGCAACTTCGTCACCAAGCTTTGGAACGCGGCCAGATTCTGCCAGATGAACGAATGCTACCCGGTTGCCGGTTTCGATCCCGCCAGCGTCGATCTGACGGTCAACAAGTGGATCATCGGCAAGCTCAAGGATGCAGACAGCGCGACGGTGACGGCGATTGAGGCCTATCGCTTTAACGACATGGCCTCGGCGCTGTATCAATTCACCTGGGGCACGTTCTGCGACTGGTATGTAGAATTCACCAAGCCGATCTTTGAAGGCAACGATGATGCCGCCAAGGCCGAAACCCGGGCGACGACGGCCTGGGTGCTGGACCAGTTGCTGCACCTGTTGCATCCGATCATGCCTTTTGTCACCGAGGAATTGTATGAACAGTTGGGCGACAAGCGCGAAGCGACGTTGATTGCGTCGGCCTGGCCGCAACTTGATGCCTCTCTGGTGCATGAAGACGCCAATGCCGAAATGGACTGGGTGGTCAGGCTGATTTCCCAGGTGCGCGCCGTGCGCGCCGAAATGCACGTGCCGCCAAAGGCAAAAATTCCGTTGTCGCTGAAAGACGCCGGCGATAAAGCCTTGAAATTTATGGATATTCACCAAGACTTGATCATGCGCCTCGCCCGCCTGGAATCCTTGGGTCCCCTTGAAGGCGATGTTCCCAAGGGCGCCATTCAGGACGTCATCGACGAAGCGACCATCGTTATTCCCTTTGCCGGCGTCATTGATGTTGAGGGGGAAGGGGCGCGTCTGGACAAGGAAATCGCCAAGCTCGACGATGAGGTCCAGCACTTCGAGAAAAAACTGGCGAACGAGAAATTCGTCGCCAACGCACCGGAAGCCCTGGTCGAAAAGGAACGCGAAAAGCTGGCCGACGTTTTGGCCCAGCGCACCAAAATGACCGAAGCCCGCCAACGCCTGACACAGGCCGGCTAGGAGAAAGCGCGCCATGGAAAAACAGACCCGCGACTTGATCGAAAGCGTGATTGCCATCGGCGTTGAATACGGCGTCGATATCGTCGGCGCCATTGCCCTGCTGGTTATCGGCTGGATCATCGCCGGCTGGGTGCGGCGCGGCGTCCGCCACGGGCTGGATCGCATTCCGCAAATGGACGAAACCCTGAAACCGTTCCTGGCCAAGCTTGTCTGGTACGTGATCATGATCTTCGTGCTGGTGGCGGTGCTCAACCAGTTCGGGGTGCAGACGGCTTCGATTATTACCGTCCTGGGTGCCGCCGGCCTTGCCATCGGCCTGGCGCTTCAGGGAATGCTGGGCAACATCGCCGCCGGGGTCATGTTATTGTTCCTGCGGCCCTTTAACGTCGGCGATTATGTCGATGCCGGGGGCATTGCCGGTACGGTGGTCGAAATCGGCCTGTTCAACACCGAAATCAAGACCAACGACGGGTTGTGCCTGATCGTTCCCAATTCGAAAATCTGGTCGAGCCCGATCACCAATTTCTCCCGCAACCCGACCCGGCGCTTCGATATCGAAGTCGGTATCGGCTACGACGACGATGCGGACGGCGCCCTGGCGTTGCTGATGGGCCTGATGACGAATGATGCGCGGGTTTTGGGCGACCCGGAACCGCTGGTCTTCGTCAAAAGCCTGGGCGATAGCGCCGTCATCATCAACCTTCGCGGCTGGACCATGTCCGGCGATTACTGGGATACGGTCTGGAGCCTCAACAAGTCGATCAAGGCCGATCTACAGGCCGCCGGATACTCGATCCCGTTCCCGCAACGCGATCTTCATATTGTCTCGGGGGAGGTTACGTAGCCTTTAAAGACACGTGAAATATTTTACTTTCCTGTTTGTGCTGATGGTAGGGGCGTTTCCTGTAAAGGCCCAGGAATTGCCGATCTTTGACGCCCACCTGCATTATTCGAGAAGCGCCTGGGAGGTCTTTTCCCCGGATGCCGTCCTCGAAAAGATGAAAGCGGCAGGCGTCATCGGGGCGCTGGCGTCATCGTCGCCGGACGAAGGAACGCAAAAGCTGCTGCGGGCAGGACCAAAGCGCATCATCGGCGGCTATCGCCCCTATAAGGTTTCCGCCGATCTCGGGTTCTGGTTCAAAAAACAAAAACTGATTCCGGCTGCCGAGAAAGTTCTGGCCCAGGGACGCCACCAGGTGTTCGGCGAGGTCCACATCAATACGCCGGAAAGCCTGGGTGATCCGGGGATGGTCGGGTATATCCGTCTGGCCCGTGACAAGGGCCTCTATCTTCACGTCCATAGCCAGGCGGATGTGGTTGAGGGCCTGTTCCAGCGTTGGCCCGATTTAAAAGTACTTTGGGCGCACGCCGGGTTTTCGGAACCCCCCGACGTCGTTGAGCGCTTGTTGGGACAGCACAAAAATCTGTGGACCGAGGTTTCCTATCGGGCGGCTGAAATCATGCCCGGCGACGTTATCGATGCGAACTGGCGCAAGGTTTTTATCGCCCATCCGGACCGTTTTCTGATCGGCTCCGATACCTGGCAAGTGGATCGCCTGGCCGAATACACCGGCCTGATCGGAGAACACCGGTCGTGGCTGATGGTATTGCCGAAGGATATCCGCGAAAAAATCGCCCACGGGAACGCCGAGCGGCTGTTTGGGCTCTCCCGTTAGCGATTTAGTAAGGCGGATGGTGTTTATTAAGGCTGGCCCATTATGCTTAAAAGGGAAAGTCCTTGAGCGAAGAATTTAAAGTCCCGGAACTGACCGATGACCCGACGCCGGACGAGCGCGCCGAGTATGTCATCATGCGGCTTGAACAATTCATCCGCGATGGCCGCACCCTTGATGAAGGCATGTCGTTCAAGATCTGGCAGGCCATGGCGAAAACGGAAATCGCTATCGCCGTCGCCGAAGCCGAATTGGGCCAGCAGAAAGAAGAAAGCGTCACCCGCCGCCTGTTGTTCACCTTTGCCGCCGCCCTGGTCACGGTCGGTTTCTGGGGAACCGCGGTCAGCATGCACAAGATCGGCTATCTGGCCGGCGCCATCGTCGTCACCCTGTCGGGGTTGGTGTTGCTGGGTGTCGCCGGGGAATGGCGGTTCAGGAAATGGCGCCAGGTCCGCCAGGCCAACAAACGGCGCAAGGCCCTGGCCCGCATTGAACGCATCAACCGCCGCATCAAGCGCCTCGAAGGCGACCTCGAAAAAGAAGAAAAGAAGCTCAAGAAAAAGGTCAAGGAAGCGGCCAAAGTGGCGTGAACCGTCAACGCGTGAAAACAGTGGCCTTTTCGGGGCCAAGCAACGTAGTCTTTGGCCATGAGCAATTCCCATTTCCGTGATTTCAACATGACAGCCGTGTGGGCTGGGTTGACCGCTTTCGTCTGGTATGTCTTTGGAGCCTTGCCGCTGCACCTTGAGGTTGCCGGGCAACTGGGCCTCAGCAGGGTGGAGGCATCAAGTTGGATTTTCGTGATTTGGTTTTCGAGCGCTGTCAGCGCGATCCTGCTGTCGTTTTATTACCGGTTGCCGATCCCCATCACCTGGACCATTCCGGGGTTGATTTATCTGGGAACATTGTCGGGACAATTCACCTTCGCCGAACTGGTCGGCGCTAATTTGATGGCCGGCATCGCCATTGTCGTGCTCGGCGTGTTCGGTATCGGTAAGCGGATTATGGCCTGGCTGCCCCTGCCAATCGTTATGGGCATGTTCGGTGGCTCCATCCTTGTCTATGTGACGCGGATGGTTGCCGCCAGCGTCGAAGACGTGCTGGTCGCCGGTGTGACGCTGGCCAGTTATCTGATCGGGCGCTTCATCAACAGCTCCCGCGTGCCGCCGATGGGGCTGGCGATTATCATCGGCGGCATGGCCGTTTATCTTTTTGGTGAAACGTCATTGGAGCTGGTTTCCTGGTCGCTGCCGGAGCTTGCCGTTCCGGGGATGGACTTCTCGGTCTCGGCTTTCATCGCAGTCAGTCTGCCGATGATTATTCTGGCCATGGGGCTCGGCAACGTTCAGGGGCTGGGGTTTTTGATCTCACAGGATTACAAGGTGCCGATCACGGTGGTGACCGTGGTTGCCGGGTTGAATTCCGTGGTCAACGCGGTCCTTGGCGGCCACTCGGCGACCGTGGCGCGCACCGGCGCTGCCATCCTTGCCGGGCCGGACGCCGGGCCGAAGGAAGGGCGATACTGGGCCTGTGTCATCGCCGCCGCCCTGACGATTATCGTCGCCCTTGGCGCGGGAACACTGACATCGCTCATTGCGGTGCTGCCCAGGACCTTTGTCGTTACTTTGGCCGGGCTGGCCATTCTGTCGTCATTGCAAAGTGCTTTTGAAACGGCATTCGGCGGAAAGCTTCGGTTCGGGGCGCTGGCGGCGCTTGCCGTCGCGGCGACGCCGTTTTCCGTTTTCGGCATTACGTCGGCGTTCTGGGCGCTCATAGCCGGGATCGCCGCCTCGTTGATGGCCGAACGGAAGGAGCTTTTTGCTTATTGGCGGGAAAAGAAGACCTAAAGCGCCGCATCCAGCGCCTCGAAGGGGGATTGTAAATTGGTAGGTGACAGGTTACACTTCGCCCATGATCGTTGGCTTTCGACACAAGGGGCTCAAACTCCTTTATGAAAAAGGAGACCGGCGGCGGGTGCCGTCCGAATACGTCGCCAAGGTTGAACGCATTCTGGCGCGCCTGGACGAGGCGACGGAGCCCGCGAACATGGACCTGCCGGGCTTCCGTCTGCATCCCCTGAAGGGCAAACTTGCGGGGGCTTGGGCTGTCGATGTCTCGGGCAACTGGCGTATCGTATTTCGCTTTGACGGGGCTCATGTCTGTGATGTGGACCTGATTGACTACCATTAAGGAGGACAAAACATGGCAATGAAAAACCCACCCCACCCGGGTCTGTCCGTCCGCTACGACTGCCTGGAACCCTTGGGAATTACCGTGACGGCCGCTGCGGGCAAACTTGGTGTCAGCCGCAAGCAGATGTCGGACATTGTTAATTGCAAGTCTGGAATTTCTCCTGAAATGGCGATCCGTCTCGACAAGGCATTCGGCGGCGGTGCGGATACATGGTACCGATTGCAGGCGTCCTATGATCTAGCTCAGGCCATGAAGAAGGCCAGCCGGATCAAGGTCAAGCGCATCGCAACTGCGGCTTAGAGGAAACGCCCCCTAAAGCACCCCATCCAGCGCCGTAATCAAACGCTCGACCTCATCCATCGTATTGTAGTGCGCCATCGAGACGCGCAAGACGCCGTCTTCGGGGTTGTTGACGCCTAGCGCGTCGACCAGCCGGTTGGCGTAAAACCGGCCGCAGCCGATGGCGATCTTGGATTTTTCCAGCTCAGTTGCTATTTCCGATGATGCCTTGCCATCGACGATAAACGAAAAGGTCGGTGTGCGCGCCCCGCCGGGGCCGAATAGGCGCACCGCCGTCTTTGATGCCAGAAAATCATTGAAGCGTGCCGCCAGTTTATCTTCATGCGCGCTCATTATCTCGAACATGGCGTCGGCGCGGGCCTTGAAGGTGTTCGGCGGCTGGGACAAATGATGCGCCGCCAGGGCGTCGAAATAATCGGCAATGCCAACGAGCGCCGCCGTAAATTCGTGGTTCGGCCCGCCGGGGTTGAGCTTCAACGGGATCTGGTCATCGAGGAAATAATGGTTTTGCGCCGGCAGGCGCTCCAGGTGCTGGCGTTTGGCGTACAACAGCGACACATGCGGGCCGAAAAGTTTGTAGAGGCTGAGCACATAAAAATCGACGTCGAGTTCCTTGACATCGATGGCCCGGTGCGGCGCATAGGCGACGCCGTCTACGCAGACCAGCGCCCCCGCATCATGGACTTTGCGGGTTATCGCTTTGGCGTCGTTGATGCCACCCAGAATGTTCGAGCAATGGCTGAAACAGACGAGGCGGGTTTTGTCGGATAACAAGTCATCCAGCGTTTCCGGCTGCAAGCGTTCGGTTTCGGGATCGACCGGCCATTCCTTGAGCTTAATCCCATGTTGTTCGAGCCTGCGCCAGGCGCCGATGTTGGCTTCGTGATCGAGGTTGGTGACGATGACCTCGTCGCCGGGGTCGAGGAATTCCGCAAAGGCTTTCGATAAGACAAAAATGTTGGTCGTCGTCGATGGGCCGATGATGACTTCGTCGCTGTCGGCCCCGATCAACTCCGCCATCAGACGTTGGCCCAGGGCGATGCGTTGCGCCGCCTTGGCCGAGGCCTCGTAGCTTGCCCCCGGCTGGACCTGGGTCTGGCGCATATAATCGGTGACGCGGGTGATGACGCTTTCGGGTACGTACGACCCGCCGGCGTTCTCGAAAAACGCCCAGTCCCAGCACTTGGCCGGATACAGGCTGCGAACAAAGTCGAGGTTCAGCTCAGGCATAGGTGGCGATGGCCATGACCAGTTCCGCCACTTTTTCAGGGTCGCCATTGAATTTGATGCCGACATCCTTGCCGTCGGACCATCTGATTTCCGTTTCAAAAGACCCGAAAGGTTCGACCTCAAGAATGACCTTGTCTCCGTTTTTCAGGGAGCGGCCGACGCGCACCTGGGCGCCGCCAAAGGAAATATTGACGATTTCGCTGCCGTAGACGTTGTCGCCGACGCGAAGCCGGGCGCCGAACATGGTGTTCTTGCGTTCGAACTCCCGACCGTCGCTGGGATTGCTGGGTTGGCTCATCGTCCCCTAGGGTGCCCCCTTTAGATATCGGTGTAGACGTGCTTTTCCTTAGCCGCGCCCGGATGCGTGATGGCGCCGTAGCGCGCTTCGCCCACGGTCTGAGCATACCGCCAAAGCGCGCCCGACTGGTAATCGTTTTGATGCGGTTTCCAATCTTTTTTACGGCTCGCCAGCTCTTCATCGCTGAGCGCCACATCAATCGTGCCGGCATCGGCGTCAATGGTGATGATGTCGCCGTCCTTTAGGAGCCCGATGGTGCCGCCGGTGGCGGCTTCGGGGTTGACGTGGCCGACGCAGAAACCGCGCGTCGCGCCGGAAAACCGCCCGTCGGTGATCAACGCCACCTTGTCGCCCATGCCCTGGCCGTAAAGCGCCGCCGTGGTCGATAGCATTTCGCGCATACCGGGGCCGCCTTTCGGGCCTTCGTTACGGATGACGAGCACGTCGCCTTCCTTGTAATCCTTGTTGAGGACGGCTTCGAAGCAATCTTCCTCGCACTCGAAAACGCGGGCCGGGCCGCTATGCTGCAAGACCTTCATGCCCGCGACTTTAACAATAGCCCCGTCCGTAGCCAGATTGCCTTGCAGCCCGACAACGCCGCCGGTCGGCGTGATGGGGTTGGTTGCCGGATAGATGACTTTCTGGTCTTCGTTGAAAACCACCCCTTCGAGATTTTCGGCAATGGTCTTGCCGGTGACGGTCATGCAATCGCCGTGGATATAGCCGGCGTCGAACAGGGTTTTCATCAAAATCGGCATGCCACCGGCTTCGTGCATATCCTTGGCGACGTATTTTCCAGCCGGCTTGAGGTCGGCGATGTAGGGCGTTTTCTTGAATATTTCGCAGACATCCATCAAATCAAAATCGATGCCCGCTTCGTTGGCGATCGCCGGCAGGTGCAGCCCGGCGTTGGTCGAACCGCCGGTGGCGGCGACGACGACGGCAGCGTTTTCCAATGCCTCGCGGGTGACGATGTCGCGCGGCCGGATGCCCTTGGCCAGGCACGCCATCACGGCTTCGCCCGACGCGCGGGCGTATTCGTCGCGGGTCTCATACATCGCCGGCGTGCCAGCCGAACCGGGCAGCGCCAGGCCGATGGCTTCCGACACGCAGGCCATGGTGTTGGCGGTGAACTGGCCGCCACACGACCCGCCGGACGGGCAGGCGACGCATTCCAGCTCGTGCAGGTCTTCGTCGCTCATTTTCCCCGCCATGTGTTCGCCGACGGCCTCGTAGACATCGACGACGGTGACGTCTCTGTCTTTGAAACGACCGGGCAGGATAGAACCGCCGTACATGAACACGCTCGGCACGTTAAGCCGCACCATGACCATCATCAGGCCGGGCAGGGATTTGTCGCAACCGGCGATGCCGACCATGGCGTCGTAGCTATGTCCGCGCATGGTCAATTCCGCCGAATCCGCGATCAAATCGCGGCTGGCCAGCGACGACTTCATGCCCTGGTGACCCATGGCGATGCCGTCGGTGACGGTGATGGTGGTGAATTCCCGGGGCGTGCCGCCGCCTGCTTTAACGCCTTCCTTGGCGACGGCGGATTGCCGCATCAGGGTGATGTTACACGGCGCGGTTTCGTTCCAGGACGTGACGACGCCGACAAAGGGGCGGTGGATTTCTTCTTCCGTCAAACCCATGGCGTACAAAAACGAGCGGTGCGGGGCGTGTTCCGGCCCTTCGGTCACGTGCCGGCTGGGCAAGCGGGATTTATCAAAAACCTTGGCGTCCATGAGTATCCTCCGTGATAAAACCATTTTCCGGCCATTTCTGGCCCGTTTTAGGCTAGTTATTTAATTATGGTTTAAGACGAAGGGTGGCCGGGTGCAAGGCCGAAGGGCTTAGCCTACCAGCGACAGGAGAAGGCAGGACGTGATGCCGATGGCGATGGAGGCCAGGGTCATGATCATGCCGTAGCGGCGCGCCAAAAGGTTCTTTTCCGTCAGCGCCAAGGCATAGGCGTGCAGCATTCGCCCAACGAGCAGCAATCCGCCGCCCAGGTGGATGACCACGGCCCCGGTTCCGCCGATTTCGGCGAAGCCCAGCAACAACAGAGACAGGGGCACGTATTCGGCAAAATTCCCGTGTCCCCGGATAAGCCTGTTCATTCGTACATCGCCGCCGTCGCCGAGGCTGAGTTTCAGGCGGTAGCGGTTCCTGATGACAGCGTAGGTCAGGGCCAGATACAGGATGGCGAGGAGGGCAGCATAAAGGGGGATGATGCTGAGCGATATAGCGGGCATTTAATGGACTCCCTTAAGCACGATCGAGATCTAACAGACCCTCAATCGAAAAGGGAGTCGATATCGGCCTGGGAAATGCCTTCGCCTTCGTCCTGGGGGCCGTGCAGAAGGTCGGTGTCGGGGCGCTGGTCATCGTCGGTGACGGCGCTTAGGCCCCCGGCGCCGGTGCCTTCGGCGATATCCAGGGCGGTGAACAGGCCGCCGATCTTGTCTTCCATGCCAAGCAGGGCATTGGAGACCTTGTTCAGGCGCTGACCCGTCAGATCCTGAAATTCACAGGCCATCAACAGGTTGGTGGCGATCTCTTCCAGGGTGGCGCAGTGGGATTCTACCTTGTCCGTATTGCCGGCGGATAAATCTTCGCGAATTTTGTCGATGACGACATGAATTTCGTCCGATTGGTTCATGATCTCGTTGGCTGACTTGTCGGTGATCTCGGTGACCGTTTTCAATTCGCCTCGCGCCAGAACAAGCTTGTCGTCGTCCGGGTCGACGGCCCTTAAGGCGGAAACGTCCTGTTTGATGGTACCCAGCTCATCGGTGTTGTCGGGTTCCGGCGGAGGTGGCGGTGGGGGAGCTGCGGCAATTTCAGCCATTTGTCCGGCGACCTTGTTGACATTGTCCTTAAGGTCGCTGATGGCGTCCATCAGGTCGTCGTTGGTAATCCCTATGGATGTCCCGGTAACTTCAGCCTTGCGTCTTTCCGCAGTGAACGGCCTTGGCCGTTTATCCATTAGAATGCCCCAAGGACAGAGGCCATTTTTCCTTTCAACGTCTCGGCGTTGAAAGGCTTGACGATATAGTTCGATACGCCTTCCTGTTTGGCCGTAATAACGTTTTCGGTTTTGCTTTCCGCCGTGATCATGATGAAGGGGATATGCTTCAGTTTGTCGGATTTACGAACTTCCCTGAGCAACTCGATTCCCGTCATCGGTTCCATGTTCCAGTCCGAAATAATGAAATCGAACTTTTCGGAGTTCAACATATTAAGCGCCTGTCCACCGTCCAGGGCATCCTTGACGTTATGGAAGCCCAATTGTTTCAGGAGGTTTTTGAGAATCCGGAGCATCGTGTTGTAGTCATCGACGACCAGGATGTTCATTTTCATATCGACTGCCATTGCAACGTCCTTATTTTTCTGTCGGTTTGGTCTGGCCGCTTATCCCAGCGAACACATCTAAGGTGAGAACATAATCCATAAATTTATCTGGAATGTGTCAGTACCATATCGTTGTATGTCAGGATTAATACCCTGGCTACATTAAGTTTAAACAGGATAAGACTTAACGGCCATGAGCGAGTTCCAACGAGCGCACCGCCGCTACAGCCTTTCCGCCGTCGATGCGGTGGTGGCGGGTGTCGTGTGCAAGGTCGTCAACGTGTCGGCCACCGGTATCCTCATTGACGGCTGGCAAAATCCGCCCCCCCAGGGCACCACGGGGGCATTCACCGTCCGTGCGCCGATTGAAGGAAAAGTCCGCAGTCTTGAGATTACCGGCACCGTTGTGCGTGTTCAGGATACAGGCCCCGTCGCCCTCAGTTTCGAGACGCCGGGCAAGGATTGGCCCAAGTTGCTGGTCTTTCTGGATGACCAGGAGCAGGGGAAGGCGGAGTAATCCGCTTTCGGGGGGGTCTTCTCAATAACCGGGCATTTCTTTGAAAGTTCGCTTCTTCAGCCCCGCAGCACGTCGATGATCTTGGTTTCGTTGAGTTCATCGACGCCGTCGTCGGCGAGCTTTTGAAAGGCGTCGCGGGCGGCATTGCCAAAGGGCGTTTGCTGGCCCAGCTTGTCGGCCAGCTTGAGGGCATAGAGGACATCCTTGAGCCGCAATTTGCCTGAGAATGTGACGTTTTGGTCGTGGCCGCCTTCGGCCATGCGTTTGGTGGTGCGGATGACCTGCGGGCTGGCGGCGGCGCCCCGGCCGATGGCATCGGCGACTTGCACCGAATCCAGCCCGGCTTTTTCCGCAATCAACATGCCTTCCGCCGCACCGGCGATCTGAACGGCGCCGATCAGATTGACCATCAGTTTATAGGCCGTGCCGGCGCCGATGTCGCCAAAGTGGATGATCTCGGATGACAGGGGGGCGAGCAGCGGGCGGGCATCTTTCAGGTCATCGGCCCCTGCGCCGACCAATAACGTCAGCTTTCCGGCGGCGGCGGCTTCGGGAACTCCCGTGACCGGGCAATCGAGATAGCGTAATCCGTGTTTCCGGGCCTGGGCCGATAATTCCAGTACCCAGCCGTGAGACAACGTCGAACATTCGATGGCCAAGGCGCCCGCCGCGACATCTGCGCTCAAGGCCCCGGTTTCGCCAAGCCAGACGGCTTTTGACGCCTCATCATCGCCGACCATGGCGAACACCGCGTCGGCACCCTGGCTGGCGTGTGCAGGGGTTGCGCAGGCCTTTGCGCCGCGTTTGACCAGGGGCGCGGTTTTTTCCGGGCTGCGGTTGAATACTGTAACGTCATGCCCGGCGTCGATCAGGCGCCCCGCCATGCCCACGCCCATGTTACCGGTGCCGAGAAAGGCGACGTTCGCCATTACAAATCCAGCTCACACCAGACCGGCGTGTGGTCCGATGGCTTTTCCTTGCCCCTGGGTGTCTTGTCGATACCGGCGTTGAGCAATGTGTCGGCGGCCTGGGGCGATAACAGCAAGTGGTCGATCAGCAAGCCGTTGTCCTTGGACCAGGCGCCGCGCTGGTAATCCCAATAACTGTAAAGGCCGGGGTTGCTGTGAAAGGAGCGCAACGCGTTGGTCAGCCCTAGGTTCATGAGTTGGCGGAAACGCCCCCGGCTTTCCGGGCGGCACAACGCATCATCGACGAACCCGGCCGGATTATAAACGTCGCCGTCATTGACGCAGATGTTGTAATCACCGCCGAGCACAAAGGCGTCTTCGGTTTTTAACAAATCCTTCGTGTGGGCAATCAGCCGGTCCATCCAGGAAAGTTTATATCTAAATTTTTCGGAATCTTTGTCGTTGTCGTCGCGGGTCGGATTGCCGTTGGGAAGATAGATTGAACCAACCCGGACGACGCCGCCCGATGGCGTCGTCACCAACGCCTCGATATAGCGCGCCTGTTCATCGGTGTCGTCACCAGGAAGCGCCGTCAGCTCTACGTCGATGGGTAATTTCGAAAGAATGGCGACGCCGTTGTAGGTTTTTTGACCAGATATCTCGACGTTATAGCCGAGATCGCCGATTTCCAGGGCCGGGAAGGTTTCGTCAACGGATTTTGTTTCCTGCAACAGCGCCACATCGGGCTGAAACTCTTTTAACCACTCGATCACCCTTGGCAATCGTGCCTTGATGGAGTTGACGTTCCAGGTTGCGATCTTGACCACGGGGCGCTCTTTCTGTTTGTTTGGGGGATCCAGCGTGAATAACTTTCGGGCGGGGGCCTAATGAATGCAAGCTTGAAAAAGGAGCATTAAAAATGGCCATGATCAGGACACTGGTTTTTTCCTTCCTTTTTACCGCTATCGCAACGGCGGCGATTGCCGAAGACCTGATTAAAATTAAACCCCGGGACGACGTTTTTCTCAGGATGCTGGCTGATGTTCCGTCTGACCCGAAAGCCATCGCGGTTCTTTTTCCCGGCGGGGCGGGCCTTGTCAAAATCAAAAAAGACGGCACGTTCAAAGGGACGAAAGGTAATTTTCTCACCAGAAGCCGAAAAAAATTCACGGAACATGGATTGATCAGTGTTCTGTTCGATGCGCCGTCGGACCGCCGGGACGGCGAAGGCTTGACCTTCGACTACCGCATGGGCGAAGAGCACGCCGGTGACATCAAAAAGGCGATAAAACGTTTGCGGAAAAATTATCCCGGCCTTTCCGTCTGGCTGGTCGGCACCAGCCGGGGATCGACGTCGGCGGCCAATGCGGCAGCGAATATCAAAGACGGCGGGCCGGACGGAATTGTCCTGACCTCAACCGTCGGCGTCTCCAACAAGCACGGCGGCAACGTCCTCGATTTTAACCTTGCGGGCATTAAAATTCCCGTGCTGGTGGCCCATCACGAAGAAGACGGATGCTCGGTAACGCCCGTATCGGGGGCCAGAGATATCAAGGCCGGGTTGACCGCTTCCAAAGCGTCCGAATTAAAGATTTTCAATGGCGGCAGTAGCGGTTCCGGCAATCCTTGCAAGGCCAAGTCCCACCACGGCTTTCTCGAAATCGAGCAAAAAGTCGTCGACGCCATTGCGGCATGGATCAAAAGCCACTGACGGGATGGCGGCGGCCCCCTTCGAGACGGACCTCCGGTCCTCCTCAGGGTGAGGTGTAGGAAATATATATAAAACGCCTCATCCTGAGCAGCGAGCCTAAGCGAGCGTGTCGAAGGATTGCCGCAAATCCCCTTTTAGATCGAGAACGACGAGCCGCAGCCGCAATTGGCGGTCGCGTTGGGGTTGTTGATGGAAAAGAAGGAACCGCCGAGGTCATTCTTGAAATCGACTTCCGAGCCTTCGAGAAGCCCTAGGGAGACCTCGTCAACGACGACCTTGATATTGCCGTTCTCGAAGGTCAGATCATCGTCGGCGGTTTTATCGTCGAGCGTAAAGCCGTACTGAAAGCCCGAACAGCCGCCGCCTGAAATGGTGATGCGCAGCATCAGGGCCGGGTTGCTCTCCATCTCGCGAAGCTCCTTGATGCGCTGGGCGCAGGAGTCCGTGACGATGAGCTTTTGGGCGCTTTGCGTGCTGTTTCCGTCTGGCATGTCAAATAACCTTCATTTCCAGTTCTTTATGTAGTGCGTCTGGGCGGTTTGTCAAAGACCTTTGAAGGCTTTCAACGCCGCCAGGGCGCATTCCATGTCCTGTTCCGCCGCCCCGCCGGAAACGCCGATGCCGCCAATCACCGTCTTACCGGCAAACACCGGATAGCCGCCACCGACGGTGGAAAACCGCCCGCCCGACGAGGTGTGGATGCCGAATACCAGCTCGCCGGGCTGGCACAATTCGTTGTATTCGTGGGTCGGGCGCTTGGAAATGGCGGCGCTAAAGGCTTTGTCGGCGGACAAAGACACGCTCAAAATCTTGGCTCCGTCCATGCGCTCGAACGCAATCAGGTTGCCCGATTCGTCGGTTATGGAAACACACATGGCAACGCCGGTTTTAGCGGCCTGGCGTTTTGCCGCCTTGATCAATTTTCTGGCCTCGTCCAATGACAGGCGTTTGATTGTAAGCACTGGATTTCCTTCTGTTTTTTTTGGCTCTCCGGTTGATAGTACAACCTTTGGCGAAAAAAGGCAGCCGCCGCGATATGGCGATTGCCCCCCAACGGCGGCTGGCGTAGTTTCAGGCCTATGACGGAACTGTTGAAATCGGCGCTGGGCCTTGCCCCATATGCCAGCCATGAAGAAGACAGCCGGGGCCGTTTGTATCCGGAACCGGAAAGCGCCACCCGGCGCTGTTTTCAGCGCGACCGGGACCGCATTGTCCATTCCGCCGCCTTCCGCCGCCTTGAATACAAGACTCAGGTGTTCGTCAATCATGAAGGTGACAATTACCGCACCCGTCTGACGCATACATTGGAAGTCTCGCAAATCGCCAGATCCGTTTGTCGGTCGCTGAATCTCAACGAAGATCTGGGCGAGGCCCTGGCGCTCGCCCACGATCTGGGCCATCCGCCGTTCGGGCACGCCGGCGAGGATGCGCTGAAAGACGTCATGGCGCCCTATGGCGGGTTTGACCACAACGCGCAATCGCTCAGCGTTTTGACCCGGCTGGAAGAACGCTATGCTGTATTCGACGGCCTGAACCTGAGCTGGGAAACACTCGAAGGGGTGGTCAAACATAACGGGCCGCTGGATGCACCCTATCCACGGGTTATTGCCGAGCATGCAAAATTACAGGATTTGGAACTCGATACCTTTGCCGGTCCCGAGGCTCAGGTTTCGGCCCTGGCCGACGACATCGCTTACAACAACCACGACATCGACGACGGCCTGCGCGCCGGGCTGTTTACGGTCAAAGACCTGGCCGACGTTCCCCTGGCCGGCCCCATTTTTGCCGCTGTTCAAAAAGAATACCCGGACCTCGACCCATCCCGCGTCATTCACGAGGCCGTGCGCCGCCTGATCGGTGAAATGGTCGACGACCTGTTAGGCGAAACCCGGCGGCGCTTAGGCGCTGCGAAAGTTACCTCGCCCGAAGACATCCGCAACTTAGGCTCCCCCGTCGCCGGTTTTTCACCGGCAATGGCGGAAAATGAAAAAGCGGTGAAGACGTTTCTGTTCGACAATATGTACCGCCATTCCCGGCTCAATCGAATGACGTCGAAGGCGCGGCGGATTGTCCGCGAACTGTTCGCCATTTTTATGCAGGAACCGGAATGCCTGTCGCCCGACTGGCGGCAGAAACTTGCCGGCGAAGGCGAGGAAGTAACGGCCCGGGTGATTACCGATTACATCGCCGGCATGACTGATCGTTTTGCGCTGGATGAACACCGGCGGCTCAATGACCTGCGCTCGAGAACCTGATGATGGAATTTCCCGGCAAAAAAGATATCAAGGTCACCGCATCCGATGCATTGGAGTTCGAGCCGGTAAGTTCCGTTCCGGCAAAAAAGGGCGGCGGGCTGCGTTTCGCCCTGGTGTTGATTGTGGTCGCTGGCGGGGCCGGGGCGTGGTCGATTTATGGCGACAGCCTGGACCAATTATGGGCCGGGTTATGGAGCGGCGGCGAGAAGGGGGTGCCCCTGATCAAGGCGGCGCCTGGCCCGGTGAAGGTGCGCCCGGATAATCCGGGCGGGCTTCGGGTGCCGGACCGCGACAAGCTGGTCTATGACCGCATGCAAAGCCCCTCTTCGGGGGACAGCACGACGACGGAGGGGGGGGCGCAAAACCGTGGCCCGGAACGGCTGTTGCCGAGCGCCGAACAACCGCTGCCCAAGCCCGTGGCCGCGCCGGCCCTGAAAGCCAAACCAAAAATTAAGCCTGTGGCAACAATCAAGCCGGTGGCAAAGCCGGTAGCAAAGCCGGTAGCAAAGCCGGTAGCAAAGGTGCCGACGCTGAAAGACGTCAAGACGGCGAAACGCCCGCCGCCGCCACCGCCGCCGCCGCAAGCGCCGAAGGCCGAAGCCCCGCAGAGCGTTGCCAAACCGGCCCCTAAACTCGTTGCCCCTAAACTCGTTGCCCCTAAACTTGCCGCCCCTAAACTTGCCGCGCCCAGATTGGCAGCGCCGCCTAAATTGGCGCCGGTGCCGGAACCCGTCGCCGTGCCGGAACCCGTCGCCGTGCCGGAACCCGTCGCCGCACCGGAACCCACCCCCATTGCTCCCGTTGCCCGAAGCCGGGTGTATCTGGTGCAACTGGCCGCAGCCCGCTCAACGCAAGGGGCCAGGGACGAATGGGTGAAGCTGAGAAGCAAAAACCTGGACCTGTTGGGAGATCTTGGCCTGTCCGTTACCAAGGCGGATTTGGGCGCGGCCAGGGGCGTTTATTACCGGCTGCGCGCCGGGCCGCTGAAAGATGAAGCCACCGCCCGCAGCCTTTGCACGCAGTTGGCAAAACGCCAAATCGGTTGCCTGATCATCAAGCCGGGCCAGTAAAGAGTGGATACCAACAAGCCTTCAGCGGTGATTTTTGGCTGCCAGGGATTAAGCTTAAGCGTCGAAGAAAAGCGTTTCTTTACCGAGGCGCGCCCGCTGGGCTTTATCCTGTTCGAGAGAAACTGCCGCGACCGGGCGCAGGTCTCGGCTCTGGTATCAGACCTTAAAGACATTACCGGACGTAACGCGACGCCCATATTGATCGACCAGGAAGGCGGGCGGGTGCAGCGCCTGAAACCGCCCGAATGGCGGGCCGCGCCGACGGGGGCGGCGTTTGCTGCCCTGGCAGACCAGGACATGTCTCTGGCGGAGGAAGCCATTGCTCTGAATTCACAAATCATTGCCGCCGACCTGGTGGAATTGGGCATCACCGTCAACTGCGCCCCCGTCCTCGACGTTCCCGTGCCCTTTGCTCATGACATTATCGGTGATCGGGCGCTGGGCCTGGACCCGGCCACCGTCAGCGCCCTCGGCCGGGCGTCGGCGCAAGGCTTTCTGGACGGCGGCGTGCTGCCGGTAATCAAGCATATCCCCGGCCACGGCCGGGCCGGGGTGGACAGTCATCAGGAATTGCCTCTCGTCGAAGCGGGCCAGGCCGATCTTGAGGCCAGGGATTTCGCCCCCTTCAAGGCATTGAACGACATGCCGTGGGCGATGACGGCGCATGTCGTCTATACGGCGCTCGACAAAGACCACCCGGCGACGACGTCGGCGCATATCATCGCCGAAACTGTTCGCGGTCTTTTAGGATTTAGCGGCGTGCTGGTATCGGACGATATCGGCATGAAGGCGCTTCAGGGCAGCTTCGAAGAAAAAGCCACAGGCGTGCTGGCCGCCGGGTGTGATCTGGTGCTGCATTGTTCGGGCGAGATGGCGGAAATGGAAGAAACCGCCGCCGGGACCGGGACGGTGAGCGCCGAAACATCGGCCCGCCTTGCCAAAGCAAATTCCATGTTGGGGAACCCGGTCGGCTTTGATGCCGCCGCCGCGCTTAACCGGCTGAACGAGATTTTATGATGATCGACTGGAACCAACTTGCCTATACCCTTTCCGTCTGGGTGTTGCCGGTGCTGATTGCGGTGACGTTTCATGAGGCGGCGCACGGCTGGGCGGCTTGGCGTCTGGGCGACGACACGGCTTATCGCCTGGGCCGGGTGAGCTTCAACCCCTTGAAGCATATCGATCCGTTCGGAACGGTGTTGATGCCGGCGATGTTATTGTTTGCGTCGGGCGGGCGCATGATGTTCGGCTTTGCCAAGCCGGTGCCGGTGAATTTCTCAGCCCTTCGCAACCCGCGCCGCGATATGGTGCTGGTGGCGTTGGCCGGTCCTGGCTCGAACCTTTTGCTGGCGGTGATGGCGGCGCTTTTGGTGCACGGATTGGTGTTGCTGTCCGGCGATTTGTACCGCTGGACGGGGCATAACCTGATTAATGCGGTGCGAATCAACATGCTGCTTTGCGTCTTTAATATGTTGCCCATCCCGCCTCTGGATGGCGGCCGGGTCGCCGTCGGGCTGTTACCCGCACCATGGGGAGAAAAGCTGGCCAAGCTGGAAAGGGCTGGAATCCTTATCGTTCTTGGCGGTGTGTTTATCCTGCCCTGGATCGGTGCAAAAATAGGCGTCGATTTGAACGTGTTCTGGTGGCTTGTCGGGGCGCCGACGGAGTATCTTATGAACATCATTTTTATGCTCACCGGGCATGGTTAAGGATAACAATGAACGAAATCGACACCTTTAGCGAAGATGCCAGCCCCGCCATTGCCGGTGAGGGCTTTGTCGTCGATCTCGATGGTTATGAAGGCCCCATCGACGTTCTGCTGACGCTGGCGCGTGAACACAAATTGGATTTGACGCGCATTTCGATCCTGGCCCTAGCCGACCAATACCTCGCCTTTGTCGCCGAGGCCCGCAAGTCGAACCTGGAACTGGCCGCCGATTATCTGGTCATGGCGGCGTGGCTGGCCTATCTGAAATCCCGTTTATTACTGCCCGACCTGGATCAGGAGGACGAGCCGACCGGCGAGCAAATGGCCGCCGCCCTGGCGTTTCAACTGCAACGCCTGGAAGCCATGCAAAACGCCGGGCAGCAACTGATGGCGCGCTCGCAATTGCGCCGCGATTTCTTTTCGCGTGGCCAGCCGGAATTTTTCAAGGCCCTGGTCAATCCGGTTCTCGAGGTAACGCTTTTCGACCTGCTGAAAGCCTATGGTGATCAAAAACGCCGCGTCCAGGGCGGCACCCTTCATATTCAACCGTTTCAGGTTCATAGCGTCGAAGATGCCCTGATCCGCCTGCGCTCGCTTTTGGGCTCGACGCCGGACTGGGAAAGCCTGTTGCAGTTCCTGCCGGAAGGAATTTTGGAAGGGCTGGTAGCGCGTTCGGCCCTGGCCTCGACCTTTGCCGCCAGCCTGGAACTGGCCCGCGAAGGAAAGCTCAAGCTGCGCCAGTCCGACGCCTTCGGCCCGATCTATCTGAAACAAGCCAACCCTGAGGACCGCGCGGACGAATGAATATGCCTGAAACCACTGAAAAAACCACTGAAGAAACCACTGGCGAGACCACGCAACAGATTACACCCGCAGCCGAGAACGACCCCCGGCATATGAGGCATCTGCGGCTTCTGGAGGCGATCCTTTTTGCTTCCGCCGAGCCGGTGACGGAACGCGTCATGGCCAACCGCTTGCCGGAAGAAGCCGATGTCTCCTCCCTGTTGGAAGAATTGAGCCGGACCTATGCAGACCGTGGGGTCAATCTGGTGCGGGCCGGGAATTCGTGGGCCTTTCGCACCGCGCCTGATCTGTCGCAGATGCTGAACATGGAAATCGACGTGCCCCGCAAATTGAGCCGCGCCGCCGTTGAAACGCTTGCCATCATCGCCTACCACCAACCCATCACGCGGGCCGAAATCGAGGAAGTGCGCGGCGTTAGTTTAAGCCGGGGCACGCTCGACGTCTTGCTGGAAGCCGGCTGGATCAAACCCAAAGGCCGCCGCCGGACGCCGGGCAGGCCCGCCACCTGGGGCACCACGGACGGTTTCCTGGATCATTTCGGTATTGAAGACGTCGGCGACCTACCCGGCATGGATGAGCTGAAAGCGGCAGGCCTGCTGGACTCAGGTCCGGCGATCAGTGTTTATCACGAGATGGCAGAAGGCGACCCCGAGAAAGCAGGCTCTCAGCTTGAACTCGTTGGAAACAATCAGCAAAATGGCGATGGCGCGGCACTGAGCGGGGGCCTCGAAGAAGCCTTTGATGAGGCCGAAGATGAAGCCACCGAGCCGCTTGATCCTGACGGTGACGCGGCCTAGCCCCCCGGCCTAGCCCCCCGGCCTAGCCCAAGGGCAGGGTCACGCTAGCCGTAAGCCCGCCGTCTTTTCGGTTGCTCAAGGCGACATCCCCGCCGTGGCCCCTGAGGATGGAACGAACAACCGCCAAGCCAAGCCCGACGCCGCCGGTGTCGCGGCTGCGGGAGGTTTCGACCCTATAGAACGGTGCGAATACGCGCTCCAACTGGTCGGCGGGAATGCCGTCGCCATCGTCGTCGATGGTCACGGTGATCCGCTCGGCATCTATTCTTAAATCGACCCGGACAGTGCCGCCATAGTTCAGTGCGTTATCGATCAGGTTTCCGAAAACCCTTTTCAGTGCAACGGGGCGGCCGTTATAGGTCGCCCGGCTGGGCCCCGAATAAGACGCTGGTTGTCCGGCCTCGGCGGCATCTTCACAAAGGTCGCTCAGGAGAACAGCCAAATCGAAGGCCTGCCTCGGTTCATCCCCGGCATCGTCCCTGGCGAAGGCCAGGGTGGCGGCGATCATCATTTCCATCTGTTCGAGGTCTGCCAGCATCTTGCTTTGCAACTCGGTATCGTCGATGAATTCGGCGCGCAGCCGGAGCCGCGTGATCGGTGTCCTCAGGTCATGGGAGACCGCCGCCAGCATCTGCGTGCGGTCGCGCACGAAAGAACTCAACCGGCGCTGCATCCTATTGAAGGCGCCGGCGACACGCCTGACTTCGCGGGGGCCATCCTCGTCAAGGGGCGGCGCCTCCATGTCCAAACCCAGCCGGTCGGCGGCGCTGGCGATAACATCCAAAGGCCGGGTGGCGCTCTTGATCGCCCATATGGAAAGCCCGAGCACGGTAATCGTCATCAGCAGGATGGACAGGAACACCGGTGACGACCAGAAAGATCGCCAGCGTTCGGCGGGGGAAGCAAAATTAAGCCAACTGGCATCGGACAATTGCACCGAAACTTCGAGAATTTCCCCGCTTCGCCATATGTCTACCATGCGGTTCCTGTGCGCGGCGCTGAAGCCGGAAGACGGCCCCATCATTCGGCGCATATGCCGGTTCATTTCCATCCCCGGGTGTTGAATCTCGCTTTGGTTGCCGGCGTCCCTTGTGCCAGGGGGTTGCCCGGGGAATTGCCGGGCGGTAGGGGCGGTGTAGTTGACGCGCACCCGTTCCGCCGGAAGGTCGTCGAGATAGAACCCCAACGCCGAACGGACCAGCCGCGTCCGCCAATCCTCGAGTCCAGTGGCAATGGCGCTATTGCGCGTCCAGGTGACGCTGAAGCCCGGCCCCCAGAAGGACTGCACGGCCTGGGGCCGGACCGATGGCACCAAGCCATCGATGAATTGCGTCGCCGCAGCGATGCGTTGGGCGACCTGCTTGCCGCCGACGGTGGTCAGGGCTTTGCGCCGGTCGCCGGAATAGATGCCGGCGCTGATCAGATGAGACACGGCCAGGCCCGCCAGCAAGACCAGAACCGTCCGCCCGACAAGGGTTTGCGGCAGGAGTTTCATTTGTCGCCTTTCGCTTTTGTTTCGACGCCCGGCGTGAACAGGTAGCCGCCGCTTCGGACCGTCTTGATCAGCACCGGTTCCTTGGGGTCGTCCTCTATTTTGCGGCGCAGGCGGCTGACCTGAACGTCGATGCTGCGGTCAAACGGCTGTGCCTCGCGACCGCGCGTCATATCGAGTAATTGATCACGGCTGAGAACGCGGCCCGGGTGGCTAACAAACACCGCCAACAGGTCGTATTCCCCACCGCTCAGGGGGACCATGACGCCATCGGCCGATTGCAATTCGCGCTTGTCCCTATCCAGGCGCCAGCCGGCAAAATGGGTGATATCGCCGTCCTCCGGTGCGGGCGCATCGGGCATGGCCCTGGCGCGGCGCAGGACCGACTTGATGCGGGCCAACAGTTCGCGTGGGTTGAACGGCTTTGCGATGTAGTCGTCCGCGCCCATTTCAAGACCGACGATGCGGTCGATGTCTTCACCCATGGCAGTCAGCATGATCACGGGAATGTCCGATTCCGAACGCAGTCGTCGGCACAGGGATAATCCGTCCTCGCCGGGCAGCATCAGGTCCAAAACGATCAGATCGATGCTCCAGTCCTCCAGGGCGCGGCGCATCTCCACGCCGTCGGCCGCCGTGGTGACCCGGTGTCCGTGCCGGTCGAGAAACTTGCCCAGCAGGTTGCGGATTTCCAGATCGTCATCGACAACCAGAATGTGCGGTGAAGCGTTCATGGGGAAACTATAGCTTGGTCGGCCCGGCCCGAGGTGGAAATTTGGTAACAAAATGTAACAGGATGGGGGGTTGCAATGTTGCGTTACAAATTCGGGGGCCGGCGGAAATGTTCCTGTTACAGGGCTGTGTTCTACTTCTCCTAGTTTCACAAGACAGTAAAAAAAGGAGATCGTTATGAGAAATAAAGCACTCAAAGCAACCGCGTTGGTCGCTGCCCTGGCACTCGGCACCGCGTTTATCGCCGCCCCCACCTTCGCACATGGCCCCGGCGGACAAGGCGGACAAGGGGGGGGCTGGGCCGGAGGTGGCATGATGGGGCACATGGGGCAGATGGGGGGCTCCGGTATGATGGGCGGCGGCTATGGCCATGGCATGATGGGCGGCTATGGCCCCGGCATGGGCAATCAAGGGGATTGCCCCTCCGCGCAAAAGGCCGCTTTCGGCAATGATCTTACGGTCGAGAGCGTGACCAAGTTTCTTCAACAGCGCCTCACGCATATGGGCAATGATCGGCTGAAGGTCGGTGAGGTCAAGAACCAGGACGACAAGACGATTATCGCCGAAATCGTCACCCAAGACGGTTCTCTGGTTCAAAAAATGCAATTCGACCGCGATACCGGGCGTCATTTCCCGGTCCGCTGATACCCTCTCCGGCTGGCCGGCCCCACTTCCCTCTGGGGTCGGCCACGCTTGATGTCTGATCAAGGGCTGTAGGGCCTTTAAAAAACCGCCATTTTTGCGCTTGCTCAGACTTTGTTATTCCCTGCATTGCTCCACCGCAGGGATTCTGCCATTATCCGCCACCAAATCTGAAACAGAAAAATAAGTGAGGGGCATCATGTCGCCTGGACCGTGGCAACTAATCATTATTCTTGTTATCGTCCTGGTCTTGTTTGGGGGCCGGGGGAAGATATCGGCGTTGATGGGTGATTTCGGCAAGGGTCTGAAATCTTTCAAAAAAGGCATGAAGGCGGACGATGACGTCGCGGACGATGAAGAGGACGCAAAAGTGCTTAAATCCGAGCAGACCAAAACCGCCGAGCCGGAAGCAAAGAAAGACGACATTAAAGACGGGGCGGCGAAGACCTGAGCGTTTGTCGGGGGGCCAAAACAGGCCAACCCCTTTTCGCCGCGCCAACCAAGCCTGCCGCTGGGAGCGTTGATCCGCTATGTTCGACATAGGCTGGCAAGAGCTGTTCATTCTTGCCGTTCTCGCCATCATCGTCGTTGGGCCCAAGGACTTGCCGCGGGTTATCAGCACCATTACCAAATGGATCCGCAAGGCGCGGTCCATGGCGCGTGATTTGCAGGACGGCCTGGATGACGTCGCCCGCGAGGCGGATATTGAAGACCTGAAAAAGGAACTGGCGATCACCGACGGAAACGATATCGTTAAACGTATCGGCGACAGCGTCGACCCCACGGGCGAATTGAGCAAGGAAATAGACCTGGAAAAGGACGTCTATGACGAAATGACCGAGGCGGCGGACACCCTAAACACCTCGACCGCCCCTGAAAAAAAGGCCGAAGACACAGACGACACCAAAAAGGCCGACGGGTAGGTCGCCGTGGCGGAAACGGGACACGAAGAAAAATCAATGCCGTTGCTCGAACATCTGATCGAGCTGCGCAAGCGGATGATGCATTCGGCAATCATCGTCATTTTACTTTTCTTCGTCTGTTATTACTTTGCGCCGCAACTGTACGATTTTCTGGTGGCGCCCCTGGCCGATGTGCTGGAAGATATGGGCGGCTCCAGGCGGTTGATTTTCACGGCCCTGCACGAAGCTTTTTTCACCTATATTAAAGTCGCCCTTTTCGCAGCTTTGTTCCTGGCGTTTCCTTTTATCGCCATCCAGGTCTGGATGTTCATCGCGCCGGGACTTTATAAAAACGAAAAACGCGCCTTTGCGCCGTTCCTGATCGCCACGCCGGTGCTGTTTTTTATGGGCGGCGCGCTGGTCTATTACCTTGTTTTCCCGCTGGCCTGGAAATTTTTCCTGAGTTTCGAATCCGTTGGCGGCGCCGGTTCCCTGCCGATCCAGTTGGAAGCCAAGGTCGGCGAGTACCTGTCCCTGGTGATGCGGTTGATCTTCGCTTTCGGGCTTTGTTTCGAGTTGCCGGTGGTGATGACGTTGCTGGGCCGGGCCGGTATGGTGACATCCAAAGGCATGCGCGAAAAACGCAAATACGCCGTCGTCCTGGTCTTCGTCGTCGCCGCCATCCTGACGCCGCCCGACGTCATCAGCCAAATCGGGCTGGCCTTGCCGACCATTGCGCTTTACGAAATTTCAATCCTTTCCGTGCAAATGGTCGAACGCAAACGTGGCGACAAAGAAGATGACGAAGATGACGAAGATGACGACGATGACGATGAGGATGACATTCCCCACGCCGATGAATTCGACGACGACGATGCCGAAGAACTAGACGCCAAAGACCCGACATAGGAAGCCAGATGTTCGACATTAAATGGATCCGCGAAAACCCCGATGATTTTGATAAGGGCATGGCGCGCCGGGGTTTAGCCTCACAGGCGACGGAGCTGATCAAGCTCGACCAGTGGCGGCGGGATTTGCAGACCAAGGCCCAGGACATCCAGGCCAAACGCAATAAACTTTCCAAAGAAATCGGCGCCGCCAAATCCAAGGGCGAAGACGCAGCCGATCTTTTGGCCGAAGTCGCCAAATCCAAAGATGCCCAGGCCGAAGCCGAATTGGCAGCCGATGCGGCGGCCAAAGACCTGGATAAGGCGTTATCGCAACTGCCCAACCTGCCCGCCGACGATGTGCCCGACGGCGAAGATGAGTCTGCGAACGTCGAAGTCCGCAAGTGGGGTGATATTCCGTCGTTCGATTTCGCCCCGAAAGAACATTTTGACCTCGGCGAAGCCCTGGGACTGATGGATTTCGAGACGGCGGCGAAAATGTCCGGGGCCAGGTTCGTGCTGCTGTCCGGCGCCCTGGCGCGTATGGAACGCGCCCTTGCCAACTTCATGCTCGATCTGCACACCACCGAACACGGCCTTACCGAGGTCAACCCGCCAGCCTTGGTCAACGATGGGGCCATGTACGGCACCGGGCAGTTGCCGAAATTCGGCGACGACTTGTTCAAGACCGAAGACGGCCTGTGGCTGATCCCTACCGCCGAGGTGCCGCTGACCAATATCGTCGCCGATACCATCATCGAGGCCGACTATTTACCGCGCCGCTATACGGCGATGACCTGGTGCTTCCGCTCCGAAGCCGGATCGGCGGGCAAGGACACGCGCGGCATGATCCGCCAGCATCAGTTCACCAAGGTCGAAATGGTCACCATCTGCACCCCCGATACATCCCGGGACGAGCTGGAACGCATGACCGAATGCGCCGAAGAAGTCCTGAAACGTCTGGGGCTGGCCTACCGCACCGTGGTGCTATCGACCGGCGACATGGGGTTCGGCGCACAAAAAACCTACGATATCGAGGTCTGGTTACCGGGCCAGAACCAATACCGCGAGATTTCCAGTTGCTCCAACTGCGGCGATTTTCAGGCCCGGCGCATGAAGGCGCGCTTCAAGAAAAAAGCCGACAAGCAAACCCAATTCGTCCACACGCTCAACGGTTCCGGTCTCGCCGTCGGGCGGACCTTGGTCGCCATTCTGGAAAACTACCAACAAGCCGACGGCTCCATCGTCGTGCCCGAGGCGCTGCGTCCCTATATGGGCGGGCTTGAGGTGATTGCCGCCGATGGCAAATAAGGCGATCAAACTTTCTCGTGCGCGGGTGCTGATTTCCAATGACGACGGCATCAATGCACCGGGGCTGAAGGCGCTCGAAGGCATCATGCAAAAATTGGCGGTCGAGGTTTGGGTGGTGGCGCCGGAAACCGAGCAAAGCGCCGCCAGCCATTCCCTGACACTGCGCATTCCCTTGCGTATTCGCAACCTGTCTCAGCACCGCTATGCCATCAACGGCACGCCGACCGATTGCGTGTTGTTAGGCATCAAGGAAATCATGAAAGAAGCGCCGCCCGATTTGGTCGTTTCCGGCATCAACCGGGGCGGCAACATGGGCGAAGACGTGACCTATTCCGGCACCGTGGCCGCGGCCATGGAAGGCACGTTGCTGGGCGTGCCGTCCGTGGCCTTATCGCAACTGCAAAAAGACGGCCATCCGGTGAAGTGGGGGACGGCGGAAAAGTGGGTGGCCAAGGTGATGAAAAAGCTGACAAAAGAAGCCTGGCCCAAGGGGGTGTTGATGAATGTCAATTTCCCCAATGTGTTGGCGGCAAAAGTCACCGGCATCGAGATTACCCGCCAGGGCCAGCGTAAAATCGGCAGCGACCTGGTGCGCGGCGAAGACCCCCGGGGCGAGCCTTATTACTGGATCGGGGCGCAGCGGCGCGAGCAACATTATGGCCCCGGCACCGACCTGGAAGCGCTTTCCCGCGGCGCCGTTTCGGTGACCCCCCTGACCATGAATTTGACCCACGGGCCGACCTTGAAAAAGCTGAAAGCCCGCTTCAAATGAATTCGGCGTCCGATCAAGCGCAGATGATGGCCGATCTCAGCCGCAAAGGCGTCACCGACAAAACGGTGCTCGACGCCATCGAGGCGACGCCGCGTCAAATGTTTTTGCCCGATCTTTTTCAAGCCCAGGCATTTGATGACGTCGCCCTTCCCATCGGCCACCACCAGACCCTGAGCCAGCCTTCCGTGGTTGGCCGCATGACCCAGGCGCTCGACATCACCGAGCGCATGAAGGTGTTGGAAATCGGCACCGGGTCCGGGTATCAGGCCTGCGTGCTGGCCCGCCTTTGCCGCCGGCTTTATACCGTGGAACGCCACCCGGCGCTGTTCCAGGAAGCCGAGGAACGCATTAAAAAACTGGGTCTGGTCAACGTCACCATGGTCGTCGGCGACGGCAGCCTGGGGTGGCCCGAACAGGCCCCGTTCGAGCGCATCATGGTGACCGCGGCGGCGGCCGATATTCCCGAAATTCTGCTCGATCAACTGGGCGACGGCGGCATCATGATCGTGCCCGTGGGCCTCGACGAAAACGACCAGCACCTGCTCAGGGTGCGGCGCGCCAATGGCGACATCGAAACCGAAGATTTGGGCCAAACCCGATTCGTTCCCCTGGTCGCCGGCAAGGCCGTGGACTGAGGCTTAGTTTTAAAGAGAAATTACCACAGAGCACACAGAGACCACAGAGACCACAGAGAAGGAAAGAATGCGCCGTTGGCGCGAAGGATTTTATTTCCATTATCTTGCTTACCTTTTCTTCTCTGTGGTCTCTGTGTGCTCTGTGGTTCATTCATCTTTTCTACCGGATAGCGTTGATAGGGCGGGGGGCATAAGCGATAATCCGGTTATGAGGGGATTTCTTGTTTTAGCTTTAGTGCTATTTGTCAGCGCCTGCGGCAATGTCGAATGGCCACCCAGGGGGTATGGCTATGAAGCCGGGCCGCGGGATATTAACACCCCGCCGCCGCCATCCTCGCGCCAATCGCCGCCCCCGCGTTCATCTTCATCTTCTCGCGCTTTTGTCGGCGCCAATGCCGTCATCGCCGGGCAAGGCGATACGGTCTATGCCCTGTCGCGCCGCCACCGGGTGCCGGTGCGCGCCATTATCCAGGCCAACCGGTTGCAGCCGCCGTATCACCTGAACAAAGGCCAGCGTGTTGTCCTGCCCCGTGGCCGCCAGCACGTTGTCAGCCGAGGCGAAACGGTCTACGGCATTGCCCGGCAGTATGCCATCGATCCTTACGATCTGGCCCGGACCAACGGCCTGAAGCCGCCCTATGGTATCCAGGCGGGGCAAAAGCTGGTGCTGACCGAAAAGCCCCGAACGTTGGCACCAAAAAGACCCGCCCGGGGGCAAGTGACAACGCGTGCCACCCCCGCAGTCATTCCACGCGCCCCCGCATCCAGCGGCAAGGGTTTCCTGTGGCCGGTCAAAGGACGCGTGGTGTCCGGTTTCGGGACCAAGGCCAAGGGCTTGCGCAACGACGGCATCAATATCGCCGCCCGGCGGGGTGCCTCGGTCAAGGCGGCGGAAAACGGCGTCGTCGTGTATGCCGGGAATGAGCTTCGCGGTTTCGGCAATCTCATTTTGGTCAAGCATTCCGGCGGCTGGGTGACGGCCTATGCCCACGTCGACAAGGTCTTGATCAAGCGTGGCGACAAGGTCGCCAAGGGCCACCAGATTGCCACGGTCGGCTCGACCGGCGGCGTCAAGAGCCCGCAGCTTCATTTCGAGTTGCGCCGCGGCCGCACCGCGCGCGACCCGCAAAAATACCTGCGCGGCGTTTGATCGCACCTAATGCCAGCCCTTAGCGCCAATTCCCCCCTCGGTATAGAGGCTCATCGTATTCTCAAAGACGTGTTCGGGTATTCCTCGTTCCGGCCGGGTCAGGAAGACGTCATCGCCAGCATCCTCGACGGTATCAGCGTGCTCACGGTGATGCCGACGGGATCGGGCAAATCGCTGTGCTTTCAAATTCCGGCCCTGGTCCGGGGCGACGGGTTGACGTTGGTGGTCTCGCCGCTGGTGGCGTTGATGGAAGATCAGGTGGCGGCGTTAAAGCTCGACGGCGTTCAAGCCGCGACGATCAATTCATCGCGCACACGCGACACCAACGTCGCCACCTGGCGCACCGTGCAGTCGGGCGAAACCCGCCTGTTATACATCTCGCCCGAACGGCTGATGACGGAGCGCATGTTGACGGCGCTCGGGTGCCTGAACCTTGTCCAGATCGCCATCGACGAGGCCCATTGCATTTCGCGCTGGGGGCCGTCCTTCAGGCCCGAGTACGAAGCCCTGAGCCGGCTGGCCGAACTGTTTCCCGGCGTTCCCCTGTCGGCGTTCACGGCGACGGCGGACGAGGCGACGCGCCAGGATATCTCGGCCAAGCTTTTCAACGGCCAGGGGCGGATCTTTGTTTCCGGCTTCGACCGGCCGAATATCAGCCTTGCCGTCGAAATCCGCCGCGAATGGAAACGCCAGCTTGTGGATTTTGTCGGCGCCCGGCCCGGCGACAGCGGCATCGTTTACTGCCTGTCGCGCAAAAAAACCGAAGCTGCGGCGGAATTGTTGGTGAAAAACGGCTTCAGGGCATTGCCCTACCACGCCGGGCTGGACAGCGCCGTCAGGGCCGAAAACCAGGATATCTTCATGACCGAACCGGGCGTCATCATGGTGGCGACCATTGCTTTTGGCATGGGCATCGACAAACCCGACGTGCGCTATGTCTTTCACGCCAACCTGCCCGGCAACATGGAAGCCTATTACCAGGAACTGGGCCGGGCCGGACGCGATGGCGCACCGGCGGACGCGTTCATGTTGTACGGCATGGACGATATTCGCCAGCGCCGCATCTTCATTGAAGACGGCGACGACGACGATGATAACAAGCGGCGCGAACACAAACGCCTCGATGCCCTGATTGCTTATTGCGAGGCGCCGCAATGCCGCCGCCGGGCGTTGCTGGCCTATTTCGACGAGGCCTCGGAGGCCTGCGGCAACTGCGACATCTGCCTCGACCCGCCGGTCCTGGAAGACGGCGCGGTTCACGCCAAAAATGTGCTCGGCGCTATCGAACAAACCGGCCACCGGTTCGGCGCCGTCCATGTCGTTGATGTGCTGTTGGGCAAAGACACGGAAAAAATCCGCAGCCTCGGCCACCAGCGCCTGCCCGCCTATGGCATCGGCAGTGATGAAAACAAAGACACCTGGCGCTCGATCATCCGCCAATTGGTCGCCGCCGGGTATCTGCGCCTCGACGTTGCCGGTCACGGCGGCCTCAATTTGACGGAGAGCGGGCGCTCGTTGTTGGATTCGGCCGGCGCGTTTCGCTTCCGCCGCGACCCGGCGCACCGGAAGAGTTCCGGGTCCCGTGGGCCCAAAAAATCCGCTACGGCGACACCGGACTTGCCTGAGGCCGATCAGACCCTGTTCGCCGCCCTCAAAAAATTGCGGCTGGAATTCGCGCAAGAACGCGGCGTGCCCGCCTATGTCATCTTCCGCGACCGATCCCTGGTCGACATGGCCGCCAACAAACCGGCAAACGAGGCCGAGTTCGCCGAGGTATTTGGTGTCGGCGAGGCCAAGCTCAGGGATTTCGCCCTGCCTTTCCTGGCCTTGATCGATGAATTTAGCGAAGCATCGGAGAATCCAAGCCCCTGACCGGCTCGCTTCCTCTCGCTTAGGCGTTGTGCTACAATGGGTTATGACCGAAATCCGCAATTACTTCGCCAAACTGTTTATCGCCCGCAACCCGCCCTTGCGGATCAATACCGGCGTGGCGGCGAATTCTGCTGATAACACCCCGGCCGGGCGCACCATCACCGACACGGTGAAGCTATCCGGCGGCGGCCAAAAAGTCGTCAACCTGGCGCGCGGTCAGGAACTGGCCGAACAGGCCCGCACCGCCCCGGTCGATGAAAATTATGCCGCCAACCTGTTCAAGGCCCAGGAAGACATCTTCCGCATCACCCGCCTGTTCACCGAGACCATCAAGGCGGCGTTCCCCAAGCGGTTCTCCTGAGGCAAGGGTAACGCCAAATTTTCGCCATGGCAGACACCCCCCAAGCCTCTCTGTTGGCGCTTGCCACCGCGGTCCCTGCGTATCTTCTCAAACAGGTGGATGTGGCGCGCTTCGGGGCGGCATTATTCGGCGCGTCGTTCAAGGATTTCGAGCGCCTTGCGCCCGTTTACGGCAACGCCGCCATCGACAGCCGTTATTCCTGCGTGCCGCTCGATTGGTACGGCGAAACGCACGGTTTCAAGGAACGCAACGCGCTTTACGTGGAAAACGCCCTGAATCTTTTAGAGCAGGCCGCCAATCGCGCCCTCGATCAGGCCGGGCTTGAGGCCGAAGATATCGACGCCGTCGTCGCCGTTTCCTCATCGGGGATTGCAACGCCGAGCCTCGATGCGTTGATCATGGAACGGATGAAACTGCGCCGAAATGTCGAACGGCTTCCGGTGTTCGGGCTTGGCTGCGCCGGCGGCGTTCTCGGGTTGGCCAGGGCGGGGCAGATGGCGATCAGCCGTCCCGGCGCCAATGTCTTGTTATTGGTGGTCGAGCTTTGCGGTCTTACGTTTCGCTCCGCTGACCGGTCGAAATCGAATGTCATCGCCACGGCGCTTTTTGGCGATGGCGCGGCGGCGGCGGTGATGACGGCAAAAGACCCCGTCAATGGCACGCCGATACTCAGCGCCTGGGGCGAACATACCTGGCCCGACACGCTGGATGTCATGGGCTGGCGGGTCGAGGACGACGGCCTGGGCGTGCTGTTCTCGCGCGATATTCCGGGCATCGTCGAGCGCGATTACCGCGCCGCCCTGGATCTGTTTCTGGCCTCCGAGAATTTGTCCCTGGACGACATCGACGGCTTCGCCGTGCATCCCGGCGGGGCCAAGGTGGTTGATGCGCTGGAAGGCGTCTTCGGCCTCGAGCCCGGCGGATTGGCGGATTCCAGAGCCATCCTCAAGGGCCACGGCAACATGTCGGCGGTAACGGTGTTGTTCGTGCTCGAACGCATCCTGGCCGACAAAGAGGCCGGGGGGGGCGGGGGCC
>LFEN01000002.1 GCA_001510075.1 Alphaproteobacteria bacterium casp-alpha2 | reverse complement strand
ATCTTGGATCTCCTTCATAAGAAATCCTCGATAACCTCATCTGGCCTAATATGGCTCTTAAATTATGCACTTGGCTGTTGAATCTGCGGTTTTAAATCCTCAGGACGCGGATCATCAATATCGACCCGGCGAAGACGGGCCTGGCGGGCCTCGGGTGTTTTGTCATAGATGACCCCGACCTCTTTATGCCAGAGCGTGCACCAGTCACAAATCGGGGACTCGAACATAACCAGTTCCGCCGCCCCGGCGCTTACAGGGAGGGAAAAAACAAAAATTAAAAATAGAACCCGGATTGAACGCATAAAATTTAAATACTCTCCAAAAACACTTGGTCACGAGTATACCCCAACATATCACCATTTATGAATATGTTTTGTCAGTTTTCCCCCTTGATTTCCCCGAACATGTCTTTGGTCATGCTCTTGTACCAAGCCTTGCCTTCATCTGCGGTTTTCCTGCGAAGGCTTTCGGGTTCTCCTACTTGGCTGCTGAAGCCAGAGACACCTTCCAGGCGCTTGGGCGTGGCCTTATAGGTTCCCCCGAGTTTCAAGCCGTAGTCACCGGCGGCGAGGAAAAAACAGGTGTTTTTCAGGACATGTTTTTTGGCCTTTACCCCCGTTAAGGCTGCGCCGACACTATCGGAACAGGCAAGGGCCTGGCTGTTGGCAGAAAAGGCCGCTTTCGGCATATCACCACCATCAATGGCGTCGCCGACAAGGTGGATTGCAGGAACGAGCGACGATTCAAATGTCAAGGGATTGACCGGGCACCAACCTGATTGATCCGCCAACCCTGAAACCTGGGCTATTTTGCCGGCATGGTGCGGAGGAATGACATTGGCAACATCGGCGCGAAATTTTTCTTCGCCGGTGATCAAAGTTCTTGTCTTGGCGTCCACCGCCATTACTTCGCCGCCGAATTCCGAAGGCACCCATTCCACCATCCCCTGATAATGGCTTTCCCATATTTCTGATAACACTTCCGACAGGGGGTACTCATCTTTGGCGTCGAGGATAAGAATTTTTGAACGGGGTTTGTGGTTTTTCAGATAGAACGCTGCCATCGCCGCACGCTCATAGGGCGCCGGTGGGCAGCGGTAGGGTCTTTTCGGTACAGAGATAATGAATAGCCCGCCGTCCTTCATCTCCCTAAGCTGCCGTCTGAGGATAGAAACCTGAGCGTCCGACTTGTAGGCATGCGGCATGATATCGCCCACGGCTTCATCGTAACCGTCAATGGAATTGAATTTGAAGTCGATCCCCGGGGCTACCACCAAACGGTCCCAGGAAAGCGTGTCACCACCTTTCAAGGTTACCGTCCTTTTTTCCCCGTCAATGCGTAAGGCCAGGTCATGGACAACATTAATCCCGAATTTTTTTCCCAGGGTCTCATAGCCGTGGGTGATGGACTCCAGGGTATTTATCCCGCCGACATAGCGGTTCGAAAAAAAACTCGCCGTATAGTGTTTGTTGGCTTCCACCAGGGTGACATCGATTCCTGAAAAATCCTGAGCCAAATGCCGCGCCGCCGTTGCACCGCCGGCACCGCCGCCGATAATCACAACCCGGGGGCGGGCGCTGGCAAGCGACGGCGCAGGAAAAAGATTGCTCCCCAGCGCCGCTGTAGCGGCCCCGCCAATGATACGAGAGAAATTGCGCCGTGAAATTTTCTTCATGGAAGGCCAATTATAATTGAATTTTCAAACATTTGCGATTTGTTAAGGGTTCGGTGCTAGGTAAGGGGCAATAATAAAAACGGCGCGGTTAAAAAAACCGTCGCTCCCGATCATAATCTCTTACCTTGGGGGATAGAACCATCCAACAGGTACCTTTTCGCTTTATTGCCGTGCTTTGGGCCCCGTTCATCCTTGCCGGTTGCGGCGCACCGATCGCCTTTCAGGTTGCTTCATTGTTCGCCGACGGCATCTCCCTTGTCACCACCGACAAGACCTTGACCGATCATGGCCTTTCTGCGATTGCCGGAAAGGATTGCGCGGTCTGGCGTGGGGTCAAGGGGGAAAAAATTTGCCTTGGTGAGACCGGAGAAGCTCTGGTCCTGGCTGAGGCAGGCCCTCCCCGCTACTCCCCGGCCCTGGATGAAGATGAGGACAGCAGGGTCTTTTTTGGTGGTGAGCAAACCGCCGGTAATGATGTTGAGAGACCCGCTTCCCAGGAAATAAAAACCGACGTCACCCGAACAGCCTGGAAAGCCCCTGAAGTCCTTGGCGAACAACCAGTTAAAACGGCCCCGACTTCTCCCGTCATCACATCGAAACTTCTTCCGCCGCCGCCTGACCCAACGACGCTCGCGGCGGTCGAACCGGCAAGCGCGCCTGATATCCCGGCTCCCACAGAAATTAAGGGCGGCACTTTTTACATCATTGCCAGTTTTCTGGAAAACGCCGCCGCCCACCGGTTTGCCAATAAACACGCGGTTTGGCGAGCCCGCGTATTGGAAGGAACCGCGTCCGGGAAGGCCGTCTTTCGGGTTGCCATCGGGCCCATTGGCAACCGCAACACCCGGGTTTCCCGGGGCAGGCTGATCAAAAGTGGCTTCAAGAATGCCTGGGCAGTTAAAATCAGCCAGCCCAAAGTGGCAATTGAACTGGCTGCCGTGAATTAAGGCGCTGCCGAAATTGCAATTCCTAGTTGATAAATAAAGCCATACTTTAAATTCAAAATTTGCCAAGTGAATCTAACTGTATTCAGTTGGTCGCTATTTTGCACAAATACCCCCTTTAAACCTTACAGTTTCCTGAAAGAAAGGTTACGATGCCCTCGCGTTGATAAAAACGGGGGCGTTGTTTTGTGCAGACTCGAACCAAAAGCGTTCAAGCGTTGAGCACTTCGTCGCTCAAAGGCGAGATCATGCGCACCGCGCAAAGGCTTATCAAGACCAGGGGGCCTGATGCACTGGCCTATGCCAATCGCAAAGCCGAGGTGATGAAGGAACGGGACTTTGAGGAAGAAGACATCGCCTTCTGGCAAAAAATTTCAAAGCAGGTCGAACTCCTGCTTGACAGCGACGATTATTCTTAACGACCGTTGGTTTTTTTGGCGGCGGTAAGCGTTATGCCACCCCGAGGTTCTGAATTCCCCAGAAAATTTCTTTAGCGTGCGCGGAGCCTGGGGTCGAGAACATCCCTAAGGGCATCGCCGAACAGGTTAAACCCAAACACCGCAAGACTGATCGCGACGCCGGGCCAAATGGCCATCCAGGGTGCGCTTTCAGCATATTCTTCGGCCCCACCCTGCAACATCAATCCCCAGGCGGGGGTCGGTTCCTGCACCCCAAGGCCGAGATAGCTTAAAGACGCTTCAAGCAGGATGGCGTGACCGACGAAGGTCGATAACATAATCAGGAACGGCCCCATCACGTTCGGCACCATGTGGCGGAGAATGATCCTGGCGTGGCCGAAGCCCAGGGCCCGGGCCGCATCGACATAAGGGATCTCACGAATAGCCAGGGCATTGGATCGAACCACCCGGGCGCATTGGGGGATGAAGGGAATAGTGATGGCGATAATCACGTTTTCCAGCCCAGGGCCAAATATGGCGACGATAGCCAGCGCCATAATAATCAGCGGAAAAGCCAGAAACACATCCATGACGCGCTGGAATAAAAGGTCAAACCGGCCGCCGAAATAGGCGCTGGCAACGCCCAGGACCAAGCCAATGAAGGCGCCAAAAAAGGCCGCGGTAAAGCCGACAAACAGCGCCGTCCTGGCGCCATAGATAATACGGGTAAATACATCGCGGCCGAACTGGTCCGTGCCCATGTAAAAAGGCGCCCCTGGCGCCACCAGCATGTTTTCAAAGGAATTTAATTCCGGATCATGAGCCGTAATGAATTCGGCAAAGATCGACAAAAAAAGCATCACGATCACGATGGCCGCCCCAGCAGCGCCAAGCGGCTGACGGCGGATCAACTTTCCTAACACCACCCATAACGGCTTTTTTTCCGTCGGTTCTTCGATGTCGGCCTCAACCTGGATTTCAGTAATAGTCGCCATTTGTTTTTTTTGTCCCCAGTACCCAAAAAAAAAGGGGGGCTCCCCCTGCTTATGTATCCCCCAATAATTGGTCACTAAGCCAGCGGGCGCAACGTATAATTTTTACGTCGTCACTTTTTCTGCCGATAACCTGAACCCCCATGGGCATGCTGTTCTCCCCACTCAAAAGCGGTACCGATACACACGGCACCCCCAACATCGTCCACATGCCATTGAAAACAGGCTTGCCCGTTTCTCCCAGACCCACCGGGGCCTGGCCCGTCGCCGACGGCGTCAGGATGGCGTCAAAATGATCGAACAATCGGTCCAGGGCCTGTCCCTGCGCCTCTGCCCGGCCCAGCGCACGGATATAATCCGCTGCCGGTATGGCATTGCCCGCGTCAACTCTTTCCTTGGTTTGATCTCGTGTTTTATCAGGGGCATTCGCCGCCACCTCGCCCAGGGTTACGGCAACATTGGCATGCATAATGGTCCAGTGCGTCGGGATGATGTCGTCAAAAAGTCCCTCCAGCTCGACCTCGCTGGCCTTGTCGCCAAGATTCTTAATAAAATTTTCAAAAGCTTCGGCCATGTCCGGTTCCACCTGCTTCCAGGCTGGCGAACGGACAAAGGCGAACCGGGGCGCCTTGTTGCCCCCGTCCCCGACCAGGGCTGAAGTCAAATTCTTCTGTGGCTGCTTTTCCATGTCCCAATCTTGCGGGTCATATATCATCAAGGCATCGGCGATCAGGGCCAGCCCTTCTACATCGCGGGCATAAACCCCGACCGTATCCAGCCTGCGGGCCAACATGCTCATGCCGCGCCTGGAAATGGAACCGAACGTCGGCTTATAGCCGAATACCCCGCAATAGGAAGCCGGGCGGATCATCGATCCTCCGGTTTGCGTACCAATAGCTAAAGGCACCATCGCGTCCGCAACCGCCGCCGCCGATCCGGAAGATGAGCCCCCCGGCGTGCGGGCAGGGTCGTGGGGATTGGACGTTTTTCCCGGTGCCGACAGCGCCCATTCCGTCGTTACCGTCTTGCCCAGGATTACCGCCCCGGCTTGGCGCAATATGGCGACAACAGCAGAATCTTCCAAAGGACAGCGCCCTTTGTAGAATGCAGAACCGCATTCGGTCGGCATATCGGAAGTATCAAAAATATCCTTGATGCCGACAGGAAGGCCGTGCAACGGCCCCAAGGGTTCCCCGGCGGCTGATTTTTGATCGAGCGCCCGCGCCTGAGCAAGGGCCAGTTCACGGTCAACAAACGCCCAGGCACCGACAGTATCCTCGCGCTCCGCAATGCGGTCCAGGCAGGCGTTGCTCAGCTCTTCGGCGGAAAATTCCCCGTGCGCCATGGCGTCACGGGCGACCAAGGCACTAAGAACCGATAGATTTCTTTCTGGCACGGAAATAGTTAAGGCCCTCCCTTAATTGTATTATATTGTATACAATAAAATCATTGGGAAAACCCCCAAAGGCCGAATTCGGAACCTTCAATGCCCAAAAATAAAGAAAAGCCCGCCGAGAATAAATTAAATTTCGAAACCTCCCTTGGAGAAGGCGTCCATTCCCAACTCAAGGACGCCATCCGCGAGGGGCGTTATAGCCCCGGCGAGCGTATACGCGAGGCCGAAGTCGCCGTCTGGCTGAATGTTAGCCGCACCCCGGTCCGGGAAGCCTTCCGCCGCCTGCAGTCTGACGGGCTTATCATCTTAACCCCCTGGCGCGGCGCCCAGGTTGCCGAGTTGGACAGGAACCAAGTAGTCGAACTGTACGCCATGCGAAGAGTATTAGAAGGAACCGCCGCCGGTTTTGCCGCCCTGCATGCGACGGATGCGGAAATTGATTATTTATTCGAGCTTTTGCGCCAAGACGAAATCGCTAAAGGAGACCCCGCAGTGCAGGCCAATTTGAATCGTCTTTTTCATGAAACGCTCTACGCCGCTGCGCGAAACCGTTATCTGTTAAAAGCATCCAACGCGCTGGCCGATTCTTTGGCGCTTTTGCGGTCCACAACCTATGAAATACCGGGCCGCCCGGACACGGCAAGGCAAGAACATTTATTGATCGTCAACGCGATCAAAGAGGGCAATAGCGACAAGGCCGATCTATTTGCCAGGGCTCATATAGAAAAAGCCACGCAGGCCAGATTAGCCCTGTTATTCGAGGAATAACGGGCAGGTCCACGGCCGCGCCGCAGCGTCCAGGCCAAAGGAATATAATGCGGGTATCCGATTTTGATTTTGATCTTCCTGAGGCGTTTATCGCCCAACACCCGGCGCAGCCTCGCGATTCCGCCAGGTTATTAGTGGTTGGGAAAAATAAGACCGAGGATTTGAACATCGCCGACTTGGCCGGCCTCGTCGCCCCTGGGGATGTTCTGGTCGTCAACGATACCCGCGTAATTCCCGTGCGCCTTAAAGGGCGGCGGCGAAACCCTGCTCATGAAAATGGCGATAACAACGGCCCCCGCATCGAGGTAACGCTGCTTAAATCCCAAGGCGGCGGCATCTGGCAAGCCTTTGCCCGCCCGGCCCGGAAACTGAAAGCCGGGGACTGCATTAACTTCGCCAAAGGATTTTCCGCCGACGTGACCGGCAAGGGTGATGGCGGTGAAGTTTCATTGACGTTCGCGTTGTCCGATGAGGCGTTAATGTCAGCCCTGGAACGCCATGGGATCATGCCGCTTCCGCCCTACATCAAGAGAGGGGAAACTGTTGCTCATGATTTTGATGACCCGAAAGATTACCAAACCATGTTCGCGCAAAACCCGGGGGCGGTGGCGGCCCCGACGGCGGGTCTGCATTTTACGCCTGACCTCTTGCAAGCCCTTGAAACCGCCGGGGCGCAGGTGGTGTCCCTAACCCTTCACGTCGGCGCCGGGACATTCCTGCCGGTCAAGGTGGATGATACCCAAGACCACAAGATGCATGCCGAATGGGGGGATGTCGGCGTTGAGACAGCAAAAGCCATCAACTCGGCCAAGGAAAAAGGTCACCGGATCATTGCCGTCGGCTCAACGGCATTGAGGCTTTTGGAAACCGCCACCGATGATGATGGAAAACTGCACCCCTTTTGCGGAGAAACCGACATCTTCATTACACCGGGCTACCCGTTTCGGATTGTTGACGCCATGCTGACCAATTTTCACCTTCCCCGCTCGACACTGTTTATGCTGGTATCAGCCTTTTCCGGCATGGCCCGTATGAAAGCCGCTTACGAGCACGCCAAAACCAAAGGATATCGGTTCTATTCCTATGGTGATGCGTGTTTCCTTGAGAGAATGGAGCAACCGTGACTGGATTGAGTTTCGAAATCCTGAAGACCCAAGGCCCAAAAAATCCAGGACAAGCCCGGACCGGAAGCCTGCTAACCGCGCATGGCGCTTTCGATACACCGGCGTTCATGCCCGTCGGAACGGCGGCGACGGTCAAGGCAATGACCCCCAAGGCTGTCGCCGAAACCGGTGCCGGGTGCATTCTTGCCAACACCTATCATTTGATGCTGCGCCCGGGTCCGGAACGCATTGAACGCCTGGGCGGATTGCACAAATTCATGAACTGGCAGGGACCGATTCTTACGGATTCCGGGGGCTATCAGGTATGGTCGCTGGCCGATCTCAGAAAGATGGACGAAAACGGGGTTGAGTTTCGCTCCCACCTGGACGGGACGGTTCATCATTTAAGCCCCGAGCGGGCCATCGAAATACAGCACCTTTTGGGCGCCGACATCACTATGGTTTTAGACGAATGTACGTCGCTGGAAGCCGGCAAAGACGAAGTTGCCCGCTCGATGCTGTTGTCCATGCGCTGGGCTGAACGTTGCAAACAGGCCTTTCAGGAACGCGACGGTTACGGGCTGTTCGGCATCGTCCAGGGCGGGCTGCACAAAGATCTGCGAGCCCAATCCGCAGAGGCGTTGAAAAATATCGGGTTCGATGGCTACGCCATTGGCGGGCTTTCCGTCGGCGAGGGCCAGGAAGAAATGTTCCGGATATTGGATGGCGTGACACACTTGCTGCCGCAAGACCGGCCCCGCTACCTGATGGGCGTCGGAAAACCCGCCGACCTGGTGGGCGGGGTCAAGCGCGGTATCGACATGTTTGATTGCGTACTGCCGACCCGGTCCGGCCGCACGGACCAGGCCTTTACCCGCCGAGGCCAGCTAAACATGAGAAACGCCCGCCACAAAGACGACCCCCGGCCCCTGGACGACGCCTGCAATTGCCCCGCCTGCACGGGCCACAGCAGGGCCTATCTGCATCATTTGGTGATGGCCAAGGAAATTTTGGGCGCCATGTTGTTGACTTGGCATAACCTGCATTATTACCAGGACCTGATGGCGGACATGCGCCACGCCATTAACGAAGGCGTTTTTGACGCCTTTGAGGCCGCGTTCCACGCCGATCAGGATGCCGGCGATATCGAAGAAATATCCTGAAGCAGGAATTGATATTGAATTAAATTCCATATATAATGAATATAATGCAAATATGGAATTTAAGGATCAAGCCAAAATGCGCCACTGGGCAAAGCGGTTAAACGACTCCCTTCACCAATCCGGCTGGAGCAAGGCCGAACTGGCGCGGCGCTCGGGCATCAGCTACGATTCCCTGAACAAGTACCTGGCCGCCAGGGTCGATAACCCCCGGGGCGACAGCTTGCCCCGGTTGGCGTCAGCCTTGGGGCTAAACATCATCTGGCTCAGGGACGGCATCGGCCCCAAAGACAGTTCTAAAAAATCCAAAGATAGTTTGCCCGGCCACGAAACCCTGACCTTGCTGGGAGGTGGGGGTGGAAACGGGGGCGGCATTCCGTCATCGCCTGAAGAAGCCCGGCTTGAAACCGTCAAAAACCCACACTCCGGCAAAGACTACCTTGTCCGGTTCTCCTGTCCGGAGTTCACGTCTCTTTGCCCGGTCACCGGACAGCCGGATTTTGCGCATTTGGTAATCGACTATGTGCCGGCAAAGGTCATCGTTGAAAGCAAGTCTCTGAAGCTGTTCCTGGCATCGTATCGAAACCATGCCGGGTTTCACGAAGACTGCACCCTGGCCATTGCCGAGCGCCTTACCGGAGCGGCCAAGCCGAAATGGCTTCGCATCGGCGGATACTGGTATCCGCGCGGCGGCATTCCCATTGACGTATTCCACCAAACCGGTGCCCCGCCGAAAAACCTCTGGATTCCGGACCAGGGGGTCCCGCCATACCGCGGACGGGGCTAAACGACGCCTGGGAAACGCCCCGTTAGCCTGGCATTCCTAACGGCGTTTCTCCTAAGGGGTCATAGGCTTTCGAATGAAACCGGTAAAACCCCTGGCTCTCGATGGAACGTTTGGCAAAGTCTTCGTCGAACGCTGCCCGGTCCTTACCCATTTCGCCAAAGACCCCGACCTTGATCAATTCATCACCCGGTGTCGGAGAAACCCCGGGGCTGTTCAAGGCGTCCAGGTGCCCTTCATCGGTCACCACGAAAAAGTCCTTATCGGTCTTGCACTGGAAAACGTGGAAGTTCATGTCACCCTCCTAATCTAACAAGCCAACAGGGTAATACAGGGGGAAATCAATCGCATTGACCGACGTCAAGTGTTCAAGAGGCGTGGCTCGACTCTACTTCGAATAAGGGGTGGGGTCGGGCAATTCGGCTTCCTTGAAACCTTTTTTCCGCAACGAGCACGCGTCGCAACGCCCGCAATGAAGGACATCCTTGCCCCCGGCCCCTGAAACAGGGTCATAGCAGCTCACGGTGCGGGCAAAATCGACGTCCAGTTGGTGGCCGCGTTCAACAATGGCGGATTTTGTCATACCGATCAGCGGCGCATGAATGGTGATGCCTGCTTCCCCCCGCTCAGGCGCCTCCACCCCGACCTTGGTCGCCAGATTGGCCAGCCTCCCAAAAGCCTCGATAAATTCCGGACGGCAATCCGGGTAGCCTGAATAATCCATGGCATTGACGCCGATAAAAATGTCCCTCGCTTCCAAGGTTTCCGCCCGGGCCAGCGCCAGGGACAGAAAAATCGTATTGCGCGCCGGCACGTAGGTAACCGGGATGCCGGTCTGGATATCAACGTCACTGCGCCCCTTGGGAACGTCGGCGTCACCCGTCAAAGCCGAACCACCGAATTGCGCCAGATCAATATCGATAATGTCATGTCCCACAGAACGCCCATGGGCGCGCCCGACCTTGGCAAGATAGGTAGCGGCGGCAATTTCCGCCTCGTGGCGTTGGCCGTAGCGGACCGTCAGGGCATAGGGTTGGAAGCCTTGTTCTACGGCAATGGCAAGACAGGTCGCGGAATCAAGCCCGCCGCTCAGAAGCACCACGGCCCGGGGTTTTTCCTTAGACACGGCCTTAAACAGGGTCTGGCGTGGCGTCAGCGTCCTTGCGCCGGATCATCCACCACACCACCAAGGCGCCGAGCATTTTGCTAAGCGTCATGACAACAACCCCGATAACGGAAAAATGCCCGATCAGCGCAAGGAAAATACCACTGTCCAGGGGCGTGCCGAGGGCGCTGGACAGCAGCACCCGTTGCGCCAAGGGCCGGCCGGTAAAGCTGTACACCGCCCAATCGGCAAACTCACTGACCAGAAAAGCTGCAAGCGAGGCAACGGCAACAAAGGGGCTGGCCATGATATAGCTCAATACCCCGGCCAGCAGCATGGCGATGATGACCCGGTGGCCGATCTCACGCTGGGCAAAATCGCGGGCAACGAAGATTAAGCCAACGACCAACGACATGGGCGGCCATTTTTCGCCGCCCGGCATCTCCACCAACGGCACCACCGTGAAGCCATAATTTACGGCGACGATCAATGCGATATAGAGAGTGGTGTAACCAAGTTTCATTCCGTGTCACCTTGCTGTGTATTGTCTCAATTGAGGCGCTGGATACCACAATGGAAAGCCAAATGCGAGACCATGGCTGAAGATTTGAAGCAGATTATTCGCGCTCGTGCGACAGAGTTGGGGTTTGATGCCGTCGGGTTTAGCGTCGCCGATGCCGACCCTAATGACGCCAAGGCGCTTTCCCGGTTCCTGGCCGATGGCCGGCAAGGCGATATGGCGTGGCTCGACAACGCCGATGGCCGAAGGGGTGACCCAAAAGCTTTAATGCCCGACGCTCGTTCCATCATCGTCTTGGGCGCCAATTACGGCCCCGATAAAAACCCCCTGGAAATCCATCAACGCAGGACCAGAGGCGCCATCAGCGTCTATGCGCAGGGCCGCGATTATCACGATGTGTTGAAAAAGCGGTGCAAAAAACTGGGGCGCTGGCTTGCAGAAACCTACGGTGCCAGCATCAAGGTATTCGTCGATACCGCGCCGGTCATGGAAAAGCCCTTGGCCCAGCGGGCCGGGGTAGGCTGGCAGGGTAAACACACAAACCTTGTCAGCCGTGCCTTCGGGTCCTGGTTGTTCCTGGCCGAGGTGTTTACGAGCCTGGACATTGCCCCCGACCGGCCCGAGCCCGATCATTGCGGCGGATGTGATCGCTGCCTCAAGGCATGTCCGACGGACGCGCTGTCGGAACCTTACCAAATCGACCCCAGGCAATGCGTTTCCTACCTGACCATCGAACATTCAGGCGACATCGCGCCCAACTTGATGGCCCGGATGGGCAACCGGATTTACGGATGTGATGATTGTTTGGGGGCCTGTCCATGGAACAAATTCCAAACACCGACGAAAATCGAACCTTTTCTGCCCCGCGACGAATTAACCGCGCCCCGGCTGGCCGATCTGGCCCGGTTGGATGATGCCGGTTTCCGGAAATTTTTTTCCGGTTCCCCCGTTAAACGGACGGGGCGAGACAGATTTGTTAGAAATGTGTTGATCGCCATTGGTAATTCCGGGGACGGCGAATTGCTCCGCGTTGCCCAGACGCTTGAGAGTGATGCCTCGCCCCTGGTCAGGGGCGCTGCCGCATGGGCCGCCCAGCGATTAGAACGCGCACCGGACAAATAAAAAGACTTCAACCTCCACTCGGGAAAGATGATGTGGTATTTTCAGGCATGGATATGAAATTCTTAAAAGCCCCACTTCTCGCCATGCGGCTGCCGGCGTTAATAGCCATCCTTGTCCTCGCCGCCTCCGGGCTTCCTGCCGACGCCAGGACTAAAGAAACCCCGTTCGAAGTGCCGACGGTTGAAAAACCCTTGGTGGGCAATCCTTCAACTCCCAGCGCCCCTTCCCTACCTGCGCTTCCCAAGAAGCCTGCTGTCGCCCCGGCGAATTCCAATTCATCCGCCGCCGACGCCTTGAGCCAATCCGCAAAAGACCGGCCCCTGACCGAGGAAACGGAAACCTATAAACCGGGCCGGGTTTTCAGGGACTGCCCCGAATGCCCTGAACTGGTGGTCGTTCCCGCCGGAATTTTCATCATGGGCTTGAACGGCAGAAAAAAAAACCAGAAGCCAGCGCACCGGGTCAACATTACCAAACCCTTCGCCATGGGCCGGTATGAAACCAAATTTTCCGAATGGCAGGCCTGTGTCGATGCCGCAGGCTGCCAACGAAGCCCCGACGATCACAAGTGGGGGCGAAAAGGCCGACCGGTCATCAATGTCACCTATCACGACGCCATGGAATATCTTTCCTGGATCAGTAAAAAAACCGGCCACACTTACCGTTTGCCGACGGAAGCGGAATGGGAGTATGCCAACCGCGCAGGAACAACGACCGAATGGTGGTGGGGCGACAAAGTCGGCAAGAACAAAGCCAATTGCAAAGACTGTAAAAGCAAATGGAGTGACGGCGGCACCCTTGCACACGGTTCCGCCCCGGTGGGGTCGTTTCCACCCAACCCCTTTGGCTTGCACGACACCACCGCCAATGTCTTTGAATGGGTACAAGATTGCTGGAACAAAACCCACAAGGGGGCGCCCCAGGACGGCACCGCCCGAATGCAGGGGAATTGCCGTTACCGGGTTATCCGGGGCGGATCGTTTTATTACTATTCAAAAGTTGGAAAGTCCGCGTACCGGGCCAAGAACCCCCCCAACGTCAAAAGTTACTGGCTCGGATTTCGGGTTCTCAGGGAGATCAAGAGGGAAATCGAGCAACCCGCAAAATAATGGGCTGCTATTTTTCAGCCAGGGCGCGGGCCATATGGCTCAGGGCTTCCTGGTGATCTTTGTTGTCGATTTGGGTGAAATTTCGAGCCACTTCCAGGCACATGCGCTGACGACCCTGCAGGCCGTTTCCAAGCCCGCCGTTGGCAAGCCCTTCAAAGAAATGGCCGATCGCCACATCCAGCACTTGTGAAATTTCGAACAACCTTCCCGCCAAAATCCGGTTGATACCCCGTTCGTACTTGTGTGCCTGTTGATAGGTGACGCCGATCATTTTTGCCATTTGCTGTTGGCTCAACCCCATCATAATTCTGCGTTCGCGAATGCGGTCACCGACAAAACGATCCGTATCCGTGGCTCTGTTGGTAATTTTTCGTTCTGCGGAAAGGGTTTCTTTTTCAGTTGTTTTTCGGTTCACGCCGGTCTCCCTGTTGATGCGTGTTTAAAAATAAAAGATGGCGTTTCCCTTCCTCCAAGGCACAGATCGGAGATTACAAACCTTACGGAAAACTGACAAGCCAGATTTTTGTTCTTTTGGGGAAATTTAATTCAGCCGTTGGTTAAAGGCTTTGAAAAATGAGTTTTTGCTGGGAAGCCCATGACAACAAGGCATTCCCCCATTCCTGGGGCCTTCCCATGAGTAACAAAACTAGTCTTTTTTGTTTCTGGAGAGCTTATCGATCTGCTGTTGCATTTGTTCCATTTGCTGGCGGAGGTCGTCCATCGGAGCGCCCTGCGCCCCCGGGCCTGAACTTTTTCCTGCCGTATTCTTCTCAGGCTTGTCATCCTCTTCTTCCGCGCCGCCGCCGGGCATGAACGGGGAAAAAATCTGCATCGCCTCTTCGAACATGGCCATGTTCTTTTTGCCCAGGTCCTCGAATTGCCCGAAGGGGCTGACGCTTCCCAGGGTATCTTTCATATAATCACGCATCTGTTCCTGGTTTTTGGCAAAGGACTTCATGGAATAATCCAGGTAATTGGGGACGACGGTTTGAAGGCTGTCCCCGTAAAAACTGATCAGGTGTCGCAGAAAACTGATCGGCAGGAGGTTTGTGCCCTTTCCCTCTTCTTCGACAATAATGTGCGTCAGAATCTGACGCGTGATGTCTTCACCGGTTTTTGCGTCGTAAACGACGAAGTCCGTCCCCTCCTTGACCATCGTCGAAAGATGGTCGAGCGTGACGTAGCTGCTGGTCGCCGTATTATAAAGCCGCCGGTTGGCGTATTTTTTGATCGTGACCGGAGGGACTTCAGAACCGTTTTCTTCACTCATCAGTTTCAATTCTCCATGGGAGCCCAAAAACTAGCGCGGAAAATGCTGCACCGCAATGAAATGTTCCCCGGCCACAAAAAGTGCGCCTATAATGGCCGCCTGAATACCAGCGATAAGGACTACTGCAACAATGACCAAATCACCGGACCTGGAAGCCCTGGCAAAGCAGTATTTGGACCTCTGGCAAAGCCAGTTGGGCGGATTGACCGAAGACGAGCAATCCGCCGACATCATGGCCAGAACCATCGAATTGATGAACACAGGCGCCGCCACCTTTGCCGCCATGGCTGCGGCCGGGGCCGGCACAATGAATAAAGGCAATGACTATGCCCCCAATTTCACCGCACCCTTCCCTTGGGCAGTCCCCGGAGTCCCTGGGGCCCAGACCGCTGCCGCTGCATCTGGCCCTTCAGACCATGACCTGGCTGAGTTCACTCGCCGCCTTGAACGGCTTGAAGGACGGATCGCTGCCCTGGAATCCGGGGCTGAAAAAAGCCGCCGAAGCCCTGCAAAAAAACCTCGAAAAAAGTGACACGGGCGATTTCGCCGCAGCCGTCGATGCCGAAGCCAGACGCCGGCTAACCGTCTTTGCCGAAGGCGTTTCCCTGTACCGGGAATTTCCGCGCCCCCCCCGGCCGACGGTCCCCGCCGCTGCCTGGCGAGCCGGTTCTACGGAACTTTTGGATTACGGATCAGTTGCCGGGGCGAAGGGCGCCAACCGGGCCCCCGTGCTGGTGGTGCCGTCCCTGATCAACCGCGGCTATATCCTCGATTTGACGGAAAAACGCAGCTTTATGCGCCACCTCGCCAGCGCCGGCTTCCACCCTTATTTGATTGAATGGGGGACGCCGGGGCCGGACGAGCGCGACTTCACTCTGACCGATTACATCTGCCGGCGGCTGGAACCGGCACTGGACGAAATCTGCCGGTTTACCGGCCGCGCGCCGGGCGTAGTCGGATACTGCATGGGTGGCAATCTGGCCCTGGCCTTGGCCGTTCGAAAACCGGTTCAGGTGGCAGCCCTCGCCCTGCTGGCAACGCCTTGGGATTTCCATGCCGGCATGAATGGTCCCGTCCGTATGCTGAAGGCGATGGCGCCTGGGTTGAACCTCATGATCGACCAACTGGGGGAATTGCCCATTGATGTCATCCAGGCCATGTTCGCCAGCCTCACCCCCTATTCGACCACGACCAAGTTCAACCGCTTCGCCGGTCTCGATCCGGCGTCGGACAAGGCGCAAAATTTTGTCGCCCTTGAAGATTGGCTCAATGACGGCGTTCCGCTGACCGGCCCGGTAGCCCGGGAATGCCTTGAGGGTTGGTACGGGGATAACACCCCTGTCCTGGGGGAATGGCGGGTTTCGGGGTCCCCGGTAAGGGGCGAGGATGTTCGTTCGCCGACGATGCTGGTCATTCCCGAACAAGATCACATCGTTCCCCCCGGATCGGCCACCGCCCTGGCCGAAACCATTCCGGGCGCCGACGTTCAATCCATCGCCGCCGGGCACATCGGCATGATGACGGGAAGCCGGGCCAAGGCCGGGCTCTACCAGCCGCTGACGAAATGGCTTGAGCAAACCTTGACGGTGATCAATTAACCGGGACGTAGAATTGACTATCTTGTAACGCAACCAGTCGAACCCTATAACCATCAAAATACCCACCCCCTAGGAGGAAAAAACAATGTCAGACGTTGTCATCGCCGCCGCCACACGCACCCCCGTCGGTGCCTTCAGTGGCGGTCTCAGTTCGGTACCCGCTCATTACCTGGGTGAGGTTGTCATCGCCGAAGCCATGCGGCGCGCCGGTATCGACCCCGAAGAAGTCAGCGAAGTCATCATGGGTCAGATTCTGGCCGCCGGGGCCGGACAAAACCCCGCCCGCCAGGCTGCCGTCGGCGCCGGAATTCCGGTCGAAAAGACGGCCTATGGCATCAATCAGCTTTGCGGGTCAGGACTGCGCGCGGTGGCCTTGGGGTCGCAAGCCATCCAGCTCGGCGACAGTTCCATCGTCGTCGCCGGCGGCCAGGAAAGCATGAGCCAGTCTCCCCATTGCATGCATCTTCGAAACGGCACCAAAATGGGTTCTGCCGAGATGGTCGATATCATGATCAAAGACGGGCTTTGGGATGCCTTTAACGGCTATCACATGGGCAACACCGCCGAGAACGTCGCCGAAAAATGGCAACTGACCCGCGAGCAACAGGACGCCTTCGCCGCCCATTCCCAGGCCAAGGCCGACGCCGCCCAGAAGGCCGGTAAGTTTACCGACGAAATCGTCCCGGTGACGATCAAGACCCGCAAGGGCGAGAACGTCGTCGATACGGACGAACACCCGAAACCCGAAACCACCGTGGAAAGCCTGTCAAAATTACGTCCGGCGTTTGCCAAGGAAGGCACCGTCACCGCCGGCAATGCATCGGGCATCAATGACGGAGCGGCGGCGGTCGTGTTGATGTCTGCAGAAGACGCCAAAACGCGCAAGATTGAGCCCCTGGCCCGCATTGTATCCTGGGCGACCGCCGGTGTGGACCCGGCAATCATGGGGACCGGCCCGATCCCGGCCAGCCGCATGGCCTTGGAAAAAGCCGGCTGGTCGGTTGACGATCTCGACCTGATCGAAGCCAACGAAGCCTTTGCCGCCCAGGCCTGCGCCGTCAACAAGGACCTCGGCTGGGATACGGACAAGGTTAACGTCAACGGCGGGGCCATTGCGTTGGGCCATCCCATCGGCGCTTCCGGCGCCCGGGTTTTGGTGACGCTGCTCCACGAAATGCAGAAACGCGACGCCAAAAAGGGTCTCACCACCCTTTGCATCGGCGGCGGCATGGGCATCGCCATGTGCCTTGAGCGGGACTAAAGGCAAAAATAGTATTTTCAAGAGGGGGGATTGATATGTCACGTATCGCACTCGTAACCGGCGGCACCCGCGGCATCGGCAGGGCAATTTCCCTGGCCCTTAGTGATGCCGGGGCCACCGTCGGCGCCAATTATGGTGGCAACGACGACGCCGCCAACGCCTTTAAGGAAGAAACCGGCATCCATGTTTTCAAATTCGATGTCAGCGACTTCGACGCCTGCAAAAAAGGCATCGAAAAAATCGAAGCCGACTTAGGGCCGATCGATATCCTGGTTAACAATGCCGGCATCACCCGTGACAAGCCCCTGCATAAAATGGAGCTTGAACAATGGGACGCCGTTATCGCCACCAACCTCAATAGTGTTTTCAACACCACCCGTAATGTTATCGAGGGCATGCGCGAAAGAGGCTTCGGGCGGATCATCAACATCAGCTCCATCAACGGCCAGCGCGGGCAGTTCGGCCAGGCCAATTATTCCGCCGCCAAGGCGGGCCTGTTCGGCTTTACCAAAGCCGTCGCCCAGGAAACGGCCGCCAAGGGCATTACCGTCAATGCCGTCGCCCCCGGATACGTGGCCACCGAAATGGTCCTGGCCGTGCCGGAAAAGGTGTTGAACGAAAGCATACTGCCGCAAATTCCAGTCGGTCGACTGGGAGAACCGGAAGAAGTCGGTCGCTGCGTCGCCTTTCTGGCTTCTGACGAAGCCGGCTTCATCACCGGTTCGACCCTGTCGGCCAACGGCGGTCAATACATGGTCTGAGGCATGTATTCGGGATTTTTCCTCTTTATTGCCGGTATTCTATGCCTGCTGGTCGGGACATCCCCGGCGGCGGCGCTGGAGATAACTACTCTCAGTCTGCAATCCGGGGGAAAACCTGTCCGTGTTTTCACCCAAGGCCCGCATGCCTTGATGAAAAACGCCAAAGGAGGGATTTTCCGAATTGCCCTTAAAGATGGAAAACTTGTCCTCAGCGCCAGCGCAGAAAAAAATCTAAATAACCCCCGCCCCAAAGACATCCTGCCAGACGGGGCTGTTATCTATGGCAACAAGGGCATCGAGGCCGCCTGGTTAACCGGCGCCACCCGGCGTTACAATCACGCCATCCTGGGCGACGGCATCGAAGCGACGGGGATTGCGGCAAGGCTTGCCGGGGGAGCCCTGCAGGAACTGAAACTGGATCAGAATTCCGTTTTCGAAGACCGGCTGGCCCGTCTGGCCGACCTCGACGGGGACGGACAGGACGAAATTATCGCTGTTCGTTCCTACCTGGAAAAGGGCGCTGCGCTTGCCGTCGTAAAAACGGAGCCGCAAGGGCTGCGCATCATTGCCGAAACCCGGCCCATCGGGATTCCGCAACGTTGGCTCAACCCTGTCGGGGTTGGTGATTTTGACGGCGACGGGAGTAATGAAGTCGCCTTGGTGAAAACGCCCCATATCGGCGGAACACTTGAAATTTATGGGCTTGTGGATAGCGGCCTTCATCTCAAAGGAGATATCCGCAGTTTTTCGAACCATGCCATCGGTGAACGGGAACTGGGAAAAAGCGCCGTCATCGATACCAATGGTGACGGGGTGCCCGAAATTATTCTGCCGGACGACGCGCAACGTAGCCTTCACGTCATCAGTTTTAAGGGCGGCACGTTTTCAGAACTCGGTCGCATCAACAATCAAGGCGCGCCTATCGGCACAGGCTTGGCCGTGGTCGATCTTGATGGCGACGGGAATAAGGAAATCGTCTATGGGCTTTCCGATTGGCGGGTGATGGCGGTCTTTTTCAAACCCTGAACGGTGTAAAGGCTCAGATTCTTCTATAAGCTGGTTTTCATTATGTGGACCGATGTTGTCGATCTTCGCGATTTTTACGCTTCCGTCCTGGGACAAGTCGCCCGGCGGATGATCCGTCGACGCATGCGTATCCTATGGCCCGACGTCACCGGGCAGAGCGTTCTCGGCATCGGCTATGCGACGCCCTATCTCAACAGTTTCAGAAGTAACGCCGAACGCGTCCTGGCCGTCATGCCGGCAGGACAGGGCGTGTTGCGCTGGCCCCCTGACGAACCCGGCCTGACGGCGCTGGTCGATGAATGCGAACTGCCGTTTCCCGATCTCAGCATCGACCGGGTTTTGCTGGTCCATGCCCTGGAATGTAGTGAACAGGCGAGGCCCCTGATGCGCGAGGTCTGGCGCATATTATCCGCCAGCGGACGATTGTTGGTCGTCGTGCCCAATCGCAGCGGGGTTTGGGCCCGCTTCGAACATACGCCCTTCGGCCACGGCCTTCCCCACACACCAGGGCAGCTTTCGAGATTACTGCGCGACAACCTGTTCACGCCCATCGAATCCCACCGGGCGCTTTTTGTCCCGCCGATCCATTCGCGGATGCTTCTCGGCTCCGCGCCTGCCTGGGAAAAAATCGGTGAGCGCGCCTTCAAGACTTTTTCCGGCGTCGTCATGACCGAAGCGGTGAAACAGATTTATGCCGCCGGGACCACGCCCAGCTCAAACCAGCGGCGGCGTTATCTTCCGGTGCCGGGACAAACACCGACACCCAGGCGAGACAATAATACGGGTTAATTTTTCCTGAGCAGGAATACCGCCTGTTCGCCGAAAAAGTTGGCGGAAAACAGGCCGACACTGACGTCGCGAATATGGCCTTTGGAATCGAGGGTTTTTTGCGACTCGATAACGATGCCAAGATCCTGACAAAGGGCGACAAAGTCGCTGATCGTGCAGAGGTGGATATTCGGCGTGTCGTACCATTTATGAGGCAGGTTCTTGCTGACCGGCATTTTGCCAAATACCCCCAGTGACAGGCGCGCCCGCCAATGGGCAAAATTCGGGAATGAGACAATCGCCCGTTTGCTGATCCGCAACAGATTTTCCAGCACCACCTTGGGATGGCTCATGGCCTGCAGGGTCTGGCTCAGGACGACGTAATCGAAGGCGTCGTCGGGATAATCCTTGAGGTCGGTATCGGCGTCACCCTGGATAACCGCCAAACCGGCGCTGATCGATTCCTTCACCCCTTCGGTACTGAGTTCGATGCCGCGACCATCGACGTGGCGGTAATGCACCAGATGCGCCAGCAATGTTCCTTCGCCGCAACCGACGTCAAGCACACGCGAATGAGGCTCGATCATGTCCGCAATCAGTTGCAGATCGACGCGAATGGATTTCCGGTCGGGGACCATCACGCGCGCCCCCCGGTGGCATCGGTGGCTTTTGCCTGAAGTTCGGCTGCCCCATCGAGGAAGCCCTTCAGCACCCTGTGGAATTCCGGCTCATCCAGCAAAAAGGCGTCATGACCCTTGTCGGATTCTATTTCCGCGAAGCTGACATTGGCCGCCACTGAATTGAGGGCATGGACGATGCGGCGGTTTTCCTCGGTCGGGTACAACCAGTCCCCGGAAAAGGAAATGACGCAGAAACGGACATTGGTTCCCTTGAAGGCGTTGGCCAAAACATTGCCGTGCTTCGCCGCCAGGTCGAAGTAATCCATCGCCCGCGAGATATAGAGGTACGAATTGGCATCGAACCGGTCAACGAAGGTTATCCCCTGATGGCGGAGGTAACTTTCGACCTGAAAATCCGCATCGAACCCATAGGTCAGGGCGTCGCGGTTCTGCAAGCGGCGACCGAATTTCTGGTGCAGCGCCTCTTCGGAAAGATAGGTGATATGGGCAGCCATGCGGGCCACGGCCAAACCCTTGGTCGGGTTTTTGCCCTGGTTCAAATAATCGCCGTCACACCAGTCCGGGTCAGCCATGATCGCCTGGCGTCCGACTTCGTGAAAGGCGATGTTTTGCGCCGTGTGCTGGGGCGCTGTGGCAATGGGGATGGCGGCGAACACCCGTTCCGGGTACATCGTCGCCCATTCCAGCACCTGCATGCCGCCCATCGAGCCGCCCGCCACCGCAAACAATTTTTCAATCCCCAGATGATCCAACAACAACGCCTGACAGCGGACCATGTCGGCAATGGTAATGACCGGAAAACCCAGGCCCCAGGGCTTGCCCGTTTCCGGGTTGGTTTCCTTCGGTCCCAAGGTGCCCAGACAGCCGCCAAGAATATTGGCGCAAATAACGAAGTATTTGTCGGTATCAATGGTCTTGCCCGGCCCGACCATCAAGTCCCACCAACCCCTTTTACCGGAGATAGGGTGCTCCCCGGCCACGAACTGATCCCCGGTCAGGGCGTGGCAAATCAGGATAGCGTTGGTGTTATCCTGGTTGAGCGCGCCATAGGTCTGATAAACGACGGGGAAATCGGAAATTTCCACCCCGCAATCAAGACGCAACGGCGCGTTGATCCCCAGGCGCACGTAAGGGCCGGGAACAGACTCGGAATCCGGGGCCCCTTCGGTTGAGGCCTTTGTATGACTTTCCTCTACGGACATGACGGCTTTCGCTTTGTCACTATTGGTGTCCGGGGTAGTGTCCGGGCGGTTTTAAAGTTGTGAAAAGGGCTTCATAGCTAGGAGTGAGGCCGCTATGTGTCAATGTTTTCTTTGATTTTCCCGGCTCATGCCAGTATCACTAGGCGCGCTTTTCCCGGTCATCCGACTTAGGTTTTTTCCATAGCCCGAGGCTGAAAAAGCAGGCTCTTTTTGAATTTTGCAGGCCAAGACCATGACAGCCGATAAAGAATTGCTCCAGGCGCTTCGCCGGGAAATCGACGTGATCGATACTTCCATTCATGATCTGATCATGAAGCGGACCACGGTTGTCGAAAGAGTCCGCAGCGCCAAACAGGGCGAGAAAATCAAAATCAGGCCGGCCCGAGAGGCTGAAATCCTGTATCGCCTGATGGCCCGCCATGGCGGTTCTTTTCCGAAGCCCGAACTGGCCCGCATTTGGCGCGAGATGATCGTCGCCACGCTGCGTTTTGAAGGGCCCTTTTCCGTCGCCGTTTCCGTCCCCGAGGGGGAACAGGGGTGTTGGGACTTGGCCCGCGACCAGTACGGCACCTTTACGCCGATGACCCGCCATGTCTCCGCCCGCGGTGTTGTCGAAGCCGTGCGCAATAACGATGCCACGCTCGGCGTGCTGGCGATGCCGCGCCCGGATGACACAGAGCAATGGTGGCGGCTTTTAGTCTCCGCCCAGCCTGAAACGCCGAAGGTCATCGCGCGGCTACCATTCATACCGGGCGGCAATAGCCGCGGCACGGAGGACGCCTTGGTGATTTGCGCTGTCACTCAGGAAGAAACCGGCCGCGACCGGTCTTTCCTGGCCATCGAAGCGGAAGAAGATATCGGCGCCAAGGCTATCGCAGGGGCCCTGTCCCAGGCCGGTTTTTCGACCATGTTCAATTTAATGTGGCACGACCCCAACCGGCCGGCCGCCTGGACCTATCTGGTTGAGGTTGTCGGTTTTATCGAAGACGGCGGCCGCCAAATCCCCCGGCTGATGGATGGCCTCGGCGAGCGGGCGAAGCGCGTCTTGCACCTGGGCGGCTATGCGGTCGCTCTGGACGCCTCCGATATGGCCCCCCGGGCCCCCAGGGAAATCGGAGGCCGCGAATGAGCGCCCCCACCCCGCGTCCCGGCATTATGGATATTGCCCCCTATGAGGGCGGCACCGCTTCCCTGGACGGCCGGGACAAGGTCATCAAGCTGTCCAGCAACGAGGGCGCCTTCGGCCCCAGCCCGATGGCGGTTGATGCCTACCAGGAAGCAGGGCAGAACCTGCACCGCTATCCGGACGGCGGGCACCGGGCGCTCAGGCACGCCTTGGCTGAACGCCATGGGTTGGATGGCGAGCGCATCGTCTGTGGCGCCGGTTCCGATGAATTAATCAGCCTTTTGTGTCAGGCCTACGCCGGACCGGGCGACGAGGTGCTGTACAGCGAACACGGTTTCCTGATGTACCCGATTTCGGCCAAGGCCGCCGGAGCGACGCCGGTTTTTGCGCCTGAAAAAGATTTGACCGCCGATGTTGATGCGTTACTGGAACGCGTCGGGGACACCACGCGCCTGGTGTTTCTGGCCAACCCCAATAACCCGACAGGCACGTATTTGCCCGGCGACGAGGTCTGGCGGTTGCGCCGGGAACTCAGGGAAGACGTAATCCTGGTCATCGACGCTGCCTATGCGGAATACGTCACCGACAGCGATTACGGCCCCGGCATGGATTTGGTTGACGGCGGCGGCGGCAACGTCGTCATGACGCGCACATTCTCCAAGATTTTCGGTCTCGGCGGCATTCGCCTCGGGTGGGCCTATTGCCCGGGCGATATTGCCGGCGTCTTGAACCGCACGCGTGGTCCTTTCAACGTCAGCGCACCGGCCATGGCGGCCGGGGTGGCGGCGCTGCAAGACGTGGCATTCACCGACAAGGTCCGCGCCCATAATGAAACCTGGCGGGCATGGACCCGGGACGAGCTGATGGCGCTTGGCCTAGACGTAACCGCCAGCGCCGGCAACTTCGTGCTCGCTCGATTCGCGGAAAAAGACGGTCGCAACAGCCAGAACGCCGATGCCGCCGACGCGTTCCTTAAGGACCGGGGCATCATCGTCCGGCGCATGGAGGCCTACGGGCTATCTGATTGCCTGCGCATCACCATCGGCCTCGAAGACGAGATGAAGGCCCTCGTCGGTGCCTTGAAGGAGTTTACGGCACAATGAGCGCGCCTGAAAAAGACGTTTTGTTCCCGCGCATCGCCCTCATCGGCGCCGGTCTGATCGGCGCCTCGCTGGCCCATGTCGTGCGGCGGGATGGCCTGGCCCAGCACATCACCGTCAACGCCCGCACTCAAGGAACGCTGGACAAGGTCGTCGAGCTCGGCCTCGCCGACGCCACCTCTCTTGATGCGGCCGAAGCCGTAACCGACGCTGATCTGATCGTGCTGTGTACGCCGCTGGGCGCCTACGCCGATATCGCCAAAACCATCAAGCCAGGGTTGAAGCCCGGCGCCATCGTCACCGATGTCGGGTCGTGCAAGGCAACCATGTTCACCGATGTCGCACCTCAATTGCCCGACGGGGTCCACATGGTGCCCGGCCATCCCGTGGCCGGGACAGAACATTCAGGCCCCGAAGCAGGCTTCGCCGAGCTGTTCCAAGACCGGTGGTGCATCCTGACGCCGGGGCCGGATACGGATTCGGGTGCCGTAGACAAGGTGGCGGAGCTTTGGCGGCGGGGCGGCATGAACATCGAAATCATGGATGCGGCCCACCACGATCAGGTTCTGGCGCTGACCTCGCACCTGCCGCATCTGATCGCCTACACCATTGTCGGCACCGCCACCGATCTTGAGGACGAATTGAAAAAAGAAGTCTTCAAGTATTCGGCCAGCGGTTTCCGTGATTTCACCCGCATCGCCGCGTCGGACCCGGTGATGTGGCGGGATATTTTTCTCAAGAACAAAGATGCCGTGCTGGATGTCCTTGGCCGCTTTACGGAAGATTTGACGGCGCTTCAGCGCGCCATCCGCAAAGGCGACGGCAGCACCCTTGAGGAACGTTTCACCAAGACCCGCGCCATCCGCCGCGGCGTCCTCGACGCGAAGCAGGACTAAAGCTTCAGCCCTGCCTTGCCGGATGCCCGTTCCCAGATCGCGTCTACATCTTCGCTGAAAATCAACTCTTCGCTGGCTGGGGCGCTGAACCAGTCGCCGCGGGCAATCTCGCCTTCAAGCTGGCCCGCCGACCAGCCCGCATAGCCGAGCGCAAACAAGCTGTTGCGCGGCCCGCGGCCCTCGGCGATCGCCTTTAAGACACTGGTCCCGGTGGTCAGGGCCATTTTGGAATCGACGACCCTGGTATCATCTCCCTTGAAATCGGCCGTATGCAGGAAAAATCCGACACTGGGAGATACCGGGCCGCCGTAGTGGAGCCTGATATCGCCTTTTATTTTTCCAGGGCCGATGTCGAACCCTTTTAGAAATTTTTGCATCGGCCCGGCGCCGAATACCCGATTGACGACCAAACCGAAGGCGCCCTCCTTATCGTGCGACACCATGAAGATCACGGTTTTGGCGAACCGCGGGTCTTCGATTTTTTTCGTCGCCACCAGCAACTGGCCCGTCAGGGTGAGATCATCTGCCTGGGCCGGAACCGCCGCCAGGAAAAGGCAACCAACAATCACTGAAAGAACCCTACTAGCTTTTCTCATGGCCAACTCACCAACGGCAATTTCGCCAGGGGCACCGGGCCGACAAACACCCGGCGATCCTGCACCGTCAGCGGCACCTTCAGGCCCGAAGGCCCCTTGCTCAGCGCCGTCAACGCCAGCCTGGCCAAGCCGTGACCGTTGGCCGTGATCAGGCCCGCGTCGCGGAAGCGGTCCAACGCCTCCATATGGCCTTGGGCCTTAACCGTGAAAGACCCAATCGGCTGCATGGCCTGGTCAAGCGCCAGCGTGCCGTCGCCGGATACCGTCAACGGACCGTGCTTGAAATTAAGGCGGTGGACTTCGATGGTGCCGCCGCTGTCGCGCCAGCGGGCCATGGTTTCGCCATTGACCGGCATGGCCTGAGCGATATCGGGAAAAGCCCCCGTTGCCTGGGCCTCGATGCCCAGATGCCGGGTCATTCGCCCAAGGCCGGGGATGCGTTCGCGTGGCGCGAGCAGCCCGTCTGCATCGACCAGCAGGGCATTGCCCGAAAGATCAATCATGACTTCGGCGGTATCGATACCGGCGACATCCTGATCGGCGGCATTTCGGACCACCAGATCGGTAACGGAAAGTCTGATTTTTACCGGCGCGCCCTGGCGATAGCCAACCTTGGCGCGAAGCATTGCCGCGTCGATGAAATAATCCCCGCCCCCGTAACTGACTTGATGCAGTCCCGGCGCTTTCACCTTGAATCGGCCCAGTCGCCATGGCCGTGCCGATATAACAAGCGTTGGGCCTTGCCACGACCAGGAATGCGTGACCTTCGGCGCCGCCATTTGCGCGACCAGCCGGAACGGGAACCCGCCGATACTGAGCGCCCCATAAGACACCTCAAACCCGTCCGCCCGGCGCATGTCGGCCCATTGTTCTATCCCGGCCCGAACTTGAGCGGCGATATAATTCCAGTACCCCGCATAAACGGCGACAACGACAACGGCCGCCCCGGCCCCGATAAACACCCGTCTCCGGCTTTTCGCAGGGCGAGGTGCGGATTTTGCTGTTTTCTTTTTCTCGTTCATGGTCTTTCTTTCTGACAGGAGACTTTAGCGTGAAACGACCGACTGGCGATATCTGGGTTTTCGGCTACGGCTCATTGATGTGGCGGCCCGGCTTTGCTCATATTGAGACACAACCGGCCCTGCTTCGCGGCTATCACCGGGCGCTCTGCATCTATTCGATCCAGTACCGGGGCAGCTATGAGCGGCCGGGTCTGGTGTTAGGCCTTGATCGGGGCGGCTCGTGCTGGGGCCGGGCGATGAAGGTGGCGGCTAAAGACGCCGACGGCGTCATCGAATACCTGCACGAACGCGAAATGTTACACCGGGTCTACCTGCCGAAATGGCTGGCCGTAACGGTGCCGGCGGGGGTTGAGGGCGGAGAAAAAAAAGTCACCGCCTATACCTTCGTCGCCGACCGAGGGCACGAACAATACATCGGCGGGCTTTCCGACACAGACGCCGTGAAGCTAATCCTGCAGGGCCGGGGCAAGGGCGGCGAATGCCTGGACTACCTGCAAAGCACCGTCAGGCACTTGGACGAGTTGGGCATCGCCGACGGCCCCATCCACCGCCTCGTCAAGCTGGCGGAAGAAGCGGCCGGAACTAAACCCTAACTACACTTCGAATAGCCGCAGGAGCGGCAATTGTCGCAGCCTTCTTCTTTCACCAGACTGGCCTGGCCGCATTTCGGGCACTGGTTGAAAGGGGCTGCATTGCGGGATTGGCCACCCCCCTGGCCCGTCTGCTGGCTCCCCTGGCCGCCACTACCACCGGCAATGGCCACCGCCTTGGCCTCGTCAACGGCGGAAATATCGCCCGCCCCTTTCAGGAACCCGGTCGAGATCATGTGCTGTTCGACGATGCCGCCGATGGCCGCCAGCAAAGACGGCACGTAGCGTCCGCCCATCCACTGTCCGCCACGGGGGTCAAACACGGCTTTCAGTTCCTCGATCACGAACGACACATCGCCGCCGCGCCGGAACACGGCCGAGATCATCCGCGTCAGGGCCACGGTCCAGGCATAGTGTTCGGTGTTTTTGGAATTGATGAAAATCTCGAACGGACGGGTGCGGCCCTGGTCATCAAGGATGTCGTTCATGGTGATGTAGATCGCATGGTCGCTTTCCGGCCAGCGCAGCTTGTAGGTCTTGCCTTCCAGACCACCGGGCCGGTCCAGGGGCTTGAACAGGAGCGCAATATCGCCGGCATCACCCAGATCCTTCGGCGTCCCGACCGCCGCCGGGCTTTGCAGCGGCAGTTCCGGCTCGGCGGCGCTCGATGCATCTTCTTTGAGCGACAGCACGGCGCCGGTGATGTCGTTCGGCCGGTAGGTGGTGCAGCCCTTGCAGCCGAGGTCATAGGCCTGGACATAAACATCCTTGAAGGCGTCGAAGGAAATGCTTTCCGGACAGTTGATGGTCTTGGAAATCGAGCTGTCGACGTATTTTTGCACCGCCGCCTGCATCACCAGATGATCGTTGGTGGTCAGGCCTTGCGCATCGACGAAGGCGTCGGTCAGGGCAGCGTCCTCACCGAACAGGCGGCGATAGAGCCGGTAGGCGTAATCGGTGACGTTTTCCTCGCGGAAACTGCCGTCGGGCATGGTCACGCGGCGGGAATATTTGAAGCTGAACACCGGCTCCAACCCGGAAGAGACATTGTCGGCCAACAGCGAGATCGTTCCCGTCGGCGCGATCGAGGTCAGCAACGCATTGCGGATGCCATGCCGGGCGATGGCGTCTTTGACGTCCTGGTCGAGCCCGGCGACGGTTTCACCGGCAAGATATTTTTCCGCGTCATACAGAGGAAACGGTCCCTTTTCGCGGGCCAGATCAACGGATGCCAGATACGCCGCCCGCTGCACGGCGCGGAGCCAGGTTTCCGACAATCGCACGGCGGCGGTGGCGCCATAGCGCGCGCCCACCATAATCAGCGCATCGGCCAGCCCGGTGATGCCGAGGCCGATGCGGCGTTTGGCCTGGGCTTCATGGGCCTGGGCGGGCAGCGGAAATTTTGACACATCGATGGCGTTGTCCATCATGCGCACCGCCGTGGCGACGAGTTTTTCCAGCCCGCCCAAGTCAATGGCGGCTTCCGGCGTAAACGGATTTTCCACCAGCCGGGCCAGATTAACCGACCCTAACAGGCACGCCCCGTACGGCGGCAGCGGTTGTTCGCCGCAAGGGTTGGTGGCGTGAATGGTTTCGCAGTAATAGAGGTTGTTGCGCGCGTTAATGCGGTCGATGAAAATGACACCCGGTTCGGCGTAGGCATAGGTGGCGCGCATGATGGCGTCCCACAATTCCCGCGCCGGCAGGCTTTTGTAGGTGACGCCGTCGAATTTCAGCTCCCACGCAGCATCTTCTTTGACCGCCAGCATAAAGGCGTCGGACACCAGCACCGACAGGTTGAACATGCGAAGCCGCCCCGGTTCGCGCTTGGCTTCGATAAAGGCTTCGATGTCGGGGTGGTCACAACGCATCAGCCCCATCATGGCGCCGCGCCGGGATCCGGCGCTCATGATCGTGCGGCACATGGCGTCCCAGACATCCATGAAGCTTAACGGGCCGGAGGCATCGGCGCCGACGCGCTCGACCGGCGCACCCTTGGGCCGGAGCGAGGAAAAGTCATAACCGATGCCGCCGCCCTGCTGCATCGTCAGTGCGGCCTCCTTGAGGCCGTCGAAGATGCCCGACATATCGTCGGGGATGTCGCCCATGACAAAACAATTGAACAGCGTCACCCGGCGCCCCGACCCGGCGCCGGCGAGGATGCGGCCCGCCGGCAGAAAGCGAAAATCGTCCATGGCTTCGAAGAAGCTTTCTTCGAACGGAGACTTATTTGTGTCCCTGTCCGGGCTTCGCCCGTCCGCGCCTCTTGCCTCCGGCTCAGCCAGCGCCTTGGCGACCCGGCGCCAGCTATCGGACATGGCCTTGTCGACGGGATGGCCACTGGCGTCCTTGAGGCGGTATTTCATGTCCCAGATTTGCTGGGAAATTTGCGCGGGCTTGGACATATCAAATTCCAAAAAGGGTCAGATAAGGGGCACACAAAAGCTCCATGTAAGCCCCTGATTTTGCCCCCGGAAGAGGCCGGGGTCAAAAACAAAGTTCCTATTATGTTTCCACAAAGTTATCCAAAATCAGTAGCCTTTTTACCGCCTGCCAAGCAACGTTATCAAGGGTTTACCCCCGCTATCCACAGCCCGGACGTCAGGTTTGTCCACAGCCGGGGTTATTAAAGCGGGCCGGAATAATGTACGCATTTGTACTCATTTGTGGACATTAGTAGACATTTTGCCCCGGCTTTCAGCGTGCAAATTCGACACGCGTGCCATGCTCGGAACAAACAAAGAACATAAGCCGGAAGCCGCCATTTGTCAAGAAAGCGGCGATGAAAGACACCGCAACCCGGAAAAAGTTTCCTCCTGAAAGGGGAAAAATTGCTGTCATAAGAGCAAAAACTGCCGCCGGCGGCACGGGCGACGAACGCCCCGCCAGTGCAGCCGTGAGCCAAAAGAAATGCGACGCCTTTCCCCAGGTCGCCTGGTGGACGTTCAAATCCCATGATCGCGTCGCCAACTACGTCAACAGGAAGCACAAAGGTGACTGGGTGCCCTATATCAAAAAATGGAACGGCCGCCTGAAGGGCCTACAGGACATTTACAGTCGCGGCTCGAGCGCGGTGACAAAAACCGGCAACACCCTCAAGGGCCCGTCCCTTGCCGCCTACATCAAGAAAATGCAGGCCAGAATTGACGTCACACGCTGTCTGGCGAATAACGCCGGCGCGGCCAAAACCTAAAAGCCCTCTTCCTTAAACTCAAGGTTTTAGATAGGAAAATTTTGCTTTCGCCTCGGCCAGCAGGGCGTCTGACGCGCCTTCGATGCGGCGTTCCAAATCAATCATGAATTCCCGCCGTTTCAACCCCGCCGGCATGGGGCTAAGAAACTCGATGGTGACGACGCCGGGGTATTTGACAAAACTGCCGCGGCCCCAGAACAACCCCGAATTCAATGCCACCGGAATAACCGGGGCATCGGTATGGCCGTAGATGGCGGCGATGCCCGGATGATAGGGATGGCGTTTGCCGGGTTTGGCCCGCGTGCCTTCGGGAAAGATGATGACTTGGCGGCCCTTGCCGATCCGGTCTTGTGTGTCGCGGACCATTTTTTTCAAGGCGCTGGCGCCGCCATCCCGGTCGACCCCGATAGCGCCGCATTTGGCCGCGCACCAGCCCCAGAACGGAATATCAATCAGTTCCTTTTTCAAGATGTAGTTGGGGTCGTCGACCAGGGTATAAAAGACGAAGGTATCCCAGGCCGATTGATGTTTGCTGACGATGACGATCGCGCCCGGCGGCAGGTTTTCCCGGCCACGGATTTCGATATCAAGCCCGACGATTGTTTTTAGGGCTTTCCCCAGCAGATGCGTCCACAACCGCACCACCCGTTGCTCAAGCCGTCTCGGGAACGCCAACAACATCGTCATCACCATCACCAGGGCAAGGTGGAAAACGAAGAAAAATATATTGAACGCGATTGAACGCAAAACGATCATCGCTGTCTTCCCGGTGGTTTTTTGCTCAACATCAAATCGGTCCAGTGACGGGCATGGGCGAACAGGTACTTGTTGTATTCGCTGATCATCAGGGCAGCGGTTCCCGGCCACGCCCACCAGCGATCCTGCTTGACGTTTTCAGGATACACCGGGTTCGGCAACAGCGTTACCCCGGGCATGGTGTAGCGAAATTCGAGCAGGCTTCGGGGCATGTGATAGGCCGCCGTCACCAGCCTGAGAGAGCTGAATTTTTTTGTCGCCATCCAGGCCGCCGTTTCCAGGGCGTTGCCGGTGGTGTTGGTGGCGTTACCAATGCTGATCTGGTTTTCGCGTTCGCGGGGATTGCGTTTGACGATCTGCAACAGCTCTTTCACCTCGATTCCCCCATAGACGCCGGAGATAAAAAGTTTCCCGGCCAAGCCTTGGGATAACAGTTCCAGCCCTTCGCCCAGACGCCGGCTGCCGCCGGTAAGGACGACGATAGCGTCGGTTTTTGTCGTCTTATCCTGGACGCCTTGGGGGACAAGGCCGGCAAACTCTATCAGGCCAACCATCCAGGCAATCGCCACGACCGCCGCCCCAACCAAGGCCTTGATCGCGATCCGGTTTTTCCCACGGTGGTGAACGGGTCGTTTCATCGCCACGGGCTAGAGCATCCTTGAAAGCGTTTTCAACACCGTCAGACGCGCCGTCATCATGGCGATCAGGGCGACCACCAGCGGCAACGCGCCGAGCGCCGCCCAATGCGCCGGCTCAAGAGTGATCGTCGGCAAAAGGCTGGATTCAATCTGCCGCGCCAGATGGCCGATGGCAAAAAGCGTCGGTCCCGCCAGCAACAGGCCGATGATGCCGCCCTTGAGGCCCAATATCAGCGCGCGGCTGGAAAATTGACCGGCAACATAGGAATCCTGCGCCCCGATCAGGTGCAGGACCTCGATGGCGCTGCGATGGATGGCAAGTCCCGTGCGGGTGGTGAAAACCACCGTGCCGACCGTGGCAAAGGCGATAAAGACCAGCACCATGCTGGCCAGACCTTGAACGGTCTGGATCAGGCGGACCAACCGGCTCAACCAGACCCGATGGTCATCGACGCTGGCGCCGGGAACTTCGGCGGCCAGCCGCCGGGACAAGGTTTCCCCATCCAGTTTGGAGTCCGCTTTCAATTCGACATCAATCAACCGGGGCAGGGGCAAATCGTGCGTCCCCGCCTGCGCTCCCAACCAGGGCTCCAACAGGCGGAGCAACTTGTCGTCACTGAGCGTTTCATAATGGTCTATTTCCGGCGTCCGGTTGAGGATGGCGAGAACCTTTTGCAGGCGGCCATTGTCGTCTTCCGGGTTCGCCGCGGGAATAATCTGGATGGTCAGGGTGCCGCTGACCCCCTGGTCCCAACGCTCGGCCGTTGAATTGAGGACCAGCATTCCGGCCAGAGCGAGCACCGCCAGAAAGACCATAAAAGCGATCAGCCATGGCAAAAATCGGCTGAGCGCGTCTTTATCCAGGGGCAAATCGGAACGACGGGTAAACATCAACTATCCTAAATCAGTTTCTCAAAATCAGGCGGCGCGCCGGGGGCGTCATCATCAACATCGGAAAAGGTATCGGCCAAAACGGTTTCGGAAAATTCTTTTTTATGGGCCGGAGCTTGGGACTCCCCTGGCGCCCGGCCACCGACGATCTCCAGCCAGCCTTCGTCAAGAAGCATTTTCGGGTGGCCCATCCGTTCCACCAGACGGCTGTTGTGGGTGGCGATGACCACGGTGGTGCCGAGCTTGTTCAGTTCCTCGAACAGGTGCATCAGGCGCAAGCCCATGCGATCATCAATATTGCCGGTCGGCTCATCGGCCAGCAGCACCCGGGGCCGGGCAATGACCGCACGCGCAATCGATACCCGTTGTTGTTGGCCACCGGACAATGTTGGCGGGCGGGCGTCCAGATGGTCCTTGAGGCCGACCCAACTCAGCAGCTCGACCACATGTTTCTGGATGTCGCTTTTTTTCGCCCCGGCAACGCGCAACGGCAGCGCCACATTATCGAAGGCGGATAAATGATTAAGCAACCGGAATTCCTGAAACACGACGCCGACGCGCCGGCGCATGGCCGGCAGTTCGCGCCGGGGCGTCGTTGCGATATCGCGGCCGAACAGCGATATCAGCCCCCGGCTCGGTTTCAGGGCCAGGTAAATAAGTTTTAGCAGCGATGATTTGCCGGCGCCGCTTTCGCCGACCAGAAAATGAAAAGACCCCGGCGCCAGTGAAAAGGTGACATCTTGGAGCACTTCCGGGCCGAGCCCGTAGCGGAGACCGACATTTTCAAAACTGACGATAGGTTTGTTGTCGTCAATGTCCACCAAGACGCTCCCCATATAACAGGGGCTGATTCACGTCTTAGATCAAAAAAATCTAAGACGATAAGACCCTAGGCCCGCAACAATGCCATGCAGAACGGTCCGCCGTCCAGCGCCCTTGGCAGCGCCCTTGGCAGCGCCCTTGGCAGCGCCCTTGGCAGCGCCCTTGGCAGCGCCCTTGGCCAAGCTTTAGAAAGCCCCCGGCCCGGCCTCGCGGCGGTTGCGTTAAATGTACCAAATGCCTATAAACGACAGAGACTTACAGGATACTGGCGTCAATGATTATAACCTGTCAGAACTGCCAAACACACTATTCCGTTGACGTCAGCCTTGTTGACGGTGGCAAAACCGTGCGTTGTGAAAACTGCGGCAACAGTTGGCACCAGCGCCCGCAGCAGGCGGCGGCGCGCCCTGCGCCCCCGCCCTGGGCACAACCCGCGCAACCCGTTTACACCGCCCCGCCTCCTGTCGCCCCCCCGCCTCCTGTCGCCCCTGAGGCCCCGCTGCAGCAGCCTTTCGAACCGGCACCCGAACCGTTGCCCGAACCCAAGCCGGAACCAATGCCGGAGCCGGAAGCCGCCCCAGAGGCCATACCAGAAGCCGATGCTGAAATAGCGGTCATGGAAGACGTCGCCGAAGGCGCGGAGGAAGCCGCCGGCGAAGACGCTGGTGAAAACGCCGGCGCCGCCGACGATGCGCTGTCACCGGATCAACTGGACGAAATGTTCGGTGAGGACACGGAATCAGAAGCCTTTGGCGCGCTTTCCGGTGGCGGTGGCGAAGACGAAACCACCGATCTCTCAGAGCTTGAAAACCTCCCCGACCCAGACCCCATTCCGGGGGTATTCACGACCAAAGATGATGATCTGGATGATGGCCTGAAAGAAAGGGGCAAAGGCAAGATTATCGGCATTGCCGTCCTTGTCCTGTTCCTTGCCCTCGGCGGCGGCGCCTTTTTCGGGCGTTCCATGATTATCGGCCTGTGGCCCGGTGCGGCGACTATATACGCCATGGTCGGCCTTGGCGGCGCAGAGTTGGGCGACGGGCTGGTGATCGAAGATGTCAAATCCTCGCGTCAAGTCGACGCAGGCGTCGATGTCCTGGTTATCCGCGGCGCTATCTCCAATGTTTCCGAAGAAGAGCGCATGGTGCCGATGATCCGGGTCGCTCTTTTTGACGCCAATGGCGACGAAGTCCAGTTCGCCGTCGCCGCACCCCTGAAAAATCGCCTGCAGGCGGGGACCAAAATCGGCTTCAGCGCCAAACTGCCCGAACCCTCAGCTTTGGGCCGGCGGGTCGTCGTCACCTTTTCGGAAGCCAAAAAATAACGGCAAATCCTGCCGTCCGGCCCACCGAAGGGCAATTATTGCCCCTCTCTCTTAAACCTGAATTCGACTGTTTGCGGGCCTTTACAAGGCATCTCTGGGCATGGCGTGATTCTTGCTTCGTCTCCAAGTGAAGAGCGGTCATAAAGAGCCGCCTTCACAACAGTAGGTGAAGAAGGAAAAACAACTATGTCATGGAAACCTGGCGGCACTTCGCCGCCCCGGCCTCGTTCCCGCAAGGGAGCTGCGCCAGCCCTGAACACAACGTCGTGGTTCGGGGCCCGACTGCATGTGACGAAAACCCATTTGGAGATAACCAACCGGGCCTGGCGCTTGATCCGTCTGGCGTCCACCACCAGCCCCGTTATCCGGTGGAAAGGGCCGCCCCCAGCGGCTGGATAAGGCAGCGGGTTAAAAGCGTTTTAACAGGCGTTCGATGTAGTCGCGTTCATCGAGCGGGCGGCCGCGCTCACCGGCGCGGCGGCGAAGCTCGCGCAGAATTTCGTGCGCTTGGCGGCGTTCCATGCGGCCCGGCACCTTGGTGTCGCCGTCATCGACGTTGCCGCCGAGCGCGCCACCGGCACGGCGGCCAAAGGGATCAATGCCCTGGCCCGGCTGGCCACCCGCCTGGCCGCGCGAAATTCCGACACCGTTTCCCATGCGCCGGGCCATTTGTTCGGCCATGCCTTCCAGGCCCTGGCGCATTTTTTCGAGCGCCACGGTCTGGTTCGACTGGGCCTGTCCCAGGTCGCCTTTTTGCAGGCCCCGCACCGCACCCTTCATGGCGCGTTCCGCCTTCTCAAGGTCAGATGGAATATTGCCGAGGATATCGCCCATCTGGCGCATCAGGCGGCCCAGTTCTCGGGCCAATGCCTGCTGTTCGGAAACGCCCTCGCCTTTCCCTTTACCCTGTCCTTTGCCTTTTCCTTGTTCCTGGCGGCTAGACTGATCGCCGCCGGGCCGGGGACGTCCCTGCATGGCGCCGGTGGCGTCGCGTTGCCGGCGGAAAGTCCGGTCAAGTTCCTTGCCCTGGCGGCGGGTCAAATCCCTGAGCTTGTCCAGCATGCGTTTGGCCTGGGCTACATCTTTACGGGGTTTGCCGCGTTCCAGGCCGTTGCGGATGCTGTCCAGCATGCGCTTCAAATCGGACAGCATTTTGCGCGCCGCCTCGAGCGATCCCGTGCGCGCCAGATCGCGGGCTTCTTCGATCATGCGCTGCAGGTCCGAACTATCGACAGCCCGGGCATTGGGGTCGACCGGCAGTTGTGTCAGGCCCTGTTTTTGCAGATGCTCGGCCAGGGCGGCCAGGTATTTGTCCAGCGCCTCTTTCATTTCATCCATCAGGCGTTCCATTTCCCGTGCATCGGCACCCTTCTTCAGCGATTGCATCAACCGCTCCTGGGCCTTGCGCAGATCGCGCTCGGCGATGGCGAATTCCCCGTCCTCGATGCGCAGCGCCGTTTCCCACAGCAACACCTGCACCGCCCCGGCGCCTTCGGGCGTTTCATCGTGGATCAAGCGGCTTTGGGCGACGCTGAGGGCGAGAAACACGGTGGTGTCGTCAAAGAAGTGCTGGGGCCGGCTGGCGATCCCGTTCAGCACCGCCAGCACCTCGGCAACGACGGCCGGTTCAGGATTGTTCAACTGCTTGCGGGCCTCGACCAGGGCGCGGGCAACGGGATGGTTGAACACCCGTTGCGGCAGAACCACGCTAATCGCGCCGCTGATCCCGGCCTGACCACGGGCATCCAGGGTTTCCAGCGTCATCAGCACCGCTATACCGGCCCAGGGATGGGCGCTGAAATCCTTGAGCGCATTACCCTCGACCTTTTTCGAGCCCAGCCCCGGCAAGGGCAGTTCGGCGCGGATGGCGGCGTCGCCGCCGGGCACCGGAATTCCGTCGGGGCGGCGCGCCACCACCTGCAACCCGGCCAGCCCGTAATCGTCGCGGGCCTCATAATCAATACGTAATTGCGCCCGCCCGGCACGGCCCCCGGCGCGGCCAGAGGCGCGAGAAGGGGCGCGGGTGAATTCGACTTCCGGCGGCGCATCGGCGGCAACGGTAATCGACCATGCCGCCAGCTTTCTTCCGCCAAGCCGGATATCAAGGATATCGGCGTCGATATCCTCATCCCCGATCACCGTCTCGACCCGGAAACTGGCGCCAGCGCCCTTCCCGTCAGCGGATTTGCCGATGTCGGCGAATTGAATGATCTTGGCGCCGATGGCGAGTTCCGGCGCTTGTCTGCTGTCACCGGTCTGCGCCAGCAAGGTCGAGCCGACGGGCACGGTTAAGGCGACGACAGGCGGAATTTCACCTTTCACGGCCTGCGCATCCGCCAACGTTTCGCTCGGCCGTTCCAGGAACATCGGCGCCCAGCCCGTATACGCCGGTGGCGTGATCCACAGGCTGAATTCCATCGCCCCCTGAGGGCCGCCGTCGAGGCGTGGCGCCAGGGCGCGTTCCAACCGGCCCCAGGCATGGCTGCCGGCGGCGGCGACGCCGATAACAAGAAACAATCCGACCACGGCCCTAAGCGCCATCGGGTCCAGCCGTGCCAGCCCAGGTGACGGCCAGCGCACCCGAAGCTGTTCGGCGGCATCCGCCATGCGCCGGAGGTGCGCTTGCCACAGACCACGCGCGGTTTCGGATTCCAGGCCCGTCACCTGGCGGTCATGCAGGGCGCGCAAGGGCCGGTGGTCGAGGCCGCTGTCCCGCTCAAGGCGGCGCTCGGCGGCATCGTCGTCAACGCCGGGAAAATTCTGCACCGCGCCGCGGATCAGATACCCCAACAACACGGCAAAACCCACTAACACCAGCGCGTGCAGCCAGAACGGCAGCATCGGCAACAAATCCAACAACGCCACCGACACGAACACCGCCGCCACCGCCACCGCCGGCCACAACCGTGGCCACAATATTTCCCAGAAAATCGCCGCCCGCGCCAGTTCCAGTAACAACAGATAGCGCCGTCGCCAAGCGCTTGTTGGGCGCCGGGCGGGCATCATTCCGCCGCCTTTTTTAACCAGCCGGGGATCACTTCGTGCGCCATCATGTCATCAACGGAAATACGCTCGCGGACGACGGCGTAATCATTGCCCCGGACCATGACCTCGGGCACCAGCGGCCGGGCATTATAGGTAGACGCCATCACCGCCCCGTAGGCGCCGGCGGTGCGTATGCACAAAAGGTCGCCCGGCGAAATTTCCGGCAACATCCTGGGAACACCGAAGGTGTCCCCGGTTTCACAAATCGGCCCGACCACTTCCATCTCTGTACGCGCCGCCCCTTTTGACGGTTCTTTCACGGTGACAATGGCGTGATGGGCATTATACAGCGTCGGGCGCACCAAGTCATTCATGGCGCCGTCGACAATGGCAAACGTGCGCGCGGTGGCTTCTTTGACAATCAGCACCCGGGTGACAAAAATGCCCGCATTGCCGGCGATCAGCCGCCCCGGTTCGAAAAAAACCCGGCACCCCAACCCGCCGACGACGGACGTAACCATGTCACCGTATTCTTTAGGCGTCGGCGGCGTTTCATCCTCATAGGGAATGCCGAGGCCGCCGCCGAGGTCGAGATGGGCGATGTCGTGACCTTGAGCGCGAAGGCTTTGCACCAGTTCCGCGACCTTGCCATAGGCCTGGCGGAACGGCTCCAGGGTCAGAATTTGCGAGCCGATATGAACGGCGACGCCGGTGACGTTCAGCCCCGGCAGTTCCGCTGCAAGGGCGTAGGCGCCGGGAACGGCATCCCAGGCGATCCCGAACTTGTTTTGGCTTTTGCCGGTGGCGATTTTCTCATGCGTCAGGGCATCGACGTCCGGATTGACGCGAATGGCAATGTTGGCGTCGATGCCCAACGACGACGCTATTCGCGAAAGCTGCTCCAGCTCGGGCAGGGATTCGACGTTGATCTGCAAGACCCCGGCCCGAAGGGCGGCGGCCATTTCATCTTCGGTCTTGCCGACGCCGGAAAAAACGATCTTCCCGGGCGCAACGCCGGCCACCAAGGCGCGCTTCATCTCGCCGCCGGAGACCACATCAGCCGCCGCGCCCTGTCGCGCCAGCGTGGTAATCACCGCCAGATTGCTGTTGGCCTTGACCGCATAGCAAATCGTCGCGTCGAGCCCCGATACCGCGTCGGCGAAGACCTGATAGTGGCGTTCCAGCGTCGCCGTCGAATAGCAATAAAAAGGCGTGCCGACATCATCGGCGATCCGGCGGACCGGCACCTCTTCGGCGTACAACTCACCATTCTTATATTGAAAATGGTCCATTTTATAAGACGATCAATATGTCGGCCGGTTGGGATATTCCAGCGGGTAGCCTTGTGGCGAAACGGTGCCGTCCCTGGATTCGGGTCCGCTTTGCGAGGGCGAAGGCTTCTTCTGGTCTTCCTCAGCCGGCGGATACTGGCGCGGGTAACTGCTGCCGCCGGGGTGCTCCGGCGATGCCCTCTTGCCGCACGCGGGCAAAGGCAAGGCTATCGCAACCACGACCGCCGCCATGACAAGGATACGAAGATTGCTCATGTCAAAAATCTTTTCCGGGCCGTCTTGACCGCGTCCAAAACCCGCTCCGGCGCAGTGCCGCCGTAACTTGCCCGGCTTTTGACGGCGTCGTCCACCCCCAAAACGCTGAAAACACCTTGCGTAATGTTGCCTGCCACTGATTGCATGGCGTCGAGGCTCAAATCCTTTAGCGCGACGCCCTTGCCCTCGGCCAGACCTACCAGCTTGCCGGTGATTTGATGGGCTTCCCTAAACGGCATGTTCAATTCCTTGACCAGCCAGTCGGCCAGATCCGTGGCCGTGGCGTATCCGGCCCCGGCGT
>LFEN01000001.1 GCA_001510075.1 Alphaproteobacteria bacterium casp-alpha2 | reverse complement strand
GAAGGTGGCCGCACCGTCGGCGCCGGCGTCGTCGCCAAGGTCATAGAATAGGAACAAGCCATGCGGCCCCCGAATTAGGGGCCGTTTGCGTTTATAGGAATTAGGTTATGGATCAACAAAGCATCCGCATTCGTCTCAAGGCGTACGATCACCGAGTACTTGATCAGTCGGCGAAAGAGATCGTCAACACTGCGCGAAGGACGGGTGCCCAGGTTCGTGGCCCGATTCCTCTTCCGACGCGGATTGAGAAATTTACTGTTTTGCGTTCTCCGCACATCGATAAGAAATCGCGGGAGCAATTTGAAATTCGTACCCACAAGCGGGTACTTGATATCGTCGACCCGACCCAACAAACCGTTGATGCGCTGATGAAACTCGACCTCGCTGCCGGGGTTGATGTTGAAATCAAGCTCTAGGCGATTGGGATAAAGTTTTTAAGGATCGTTAAGTTATGCGTACTGGTTTAATTGCCCGCAAGCTCGGAATGTCGCGTGTATTCGTCGATGACGGCACCCATGTGCCGGTGACGGTGCTTGACGTCGGAGATTGTCAGGTCGTCTCTCAAAAAACCGAAGAGCGAGACGGCTATAACGCGCTTCAATTGGGCTGGGGTAAGGCCAAGGTCAAGAATGTTTCAAAGGCCCTTCGTGGCCATTATGCGAAATCCAAGATCGAACCAAAACACAAGCTGGCCGAATTCCGGGTTTCCGGCGATGGCCTCGTCGATATCGGCGTTGAATTATCTGCGGCGCACTTTGTCACCGGGCAGTTTGTCGATATTGCCGGCACTTCTATCGGTAAAGGCTTTGCCGGCGGTATGAAGCGGCATGGTTTTGCCGGCCTTCGCGCAAGCCACGGCGTTTCAGTTAGCCACCGTTCTCTAGGTTCGACAGGGCATTGCCAGGACCCCGGCAAAGTTTTCAAGGGCAAGAAAATGGCCGGCCAAATGGGTAACGTCCGCGTTACCACCCAGAATTTAAAAATCGTCAGTACTGATTCCGAGCGCGGGCTTATTCTGGTCCGGGGCGCGGTTCCAGGTTCAAAAGGCGGTTACGTTTTTATAACCGACGCAGTCAAAAAACGGCTTCCCGACGGCGCGCCTTTCCCCTGTGCGATCCGTGGTCAGGAAACGGCGCAAGTCGAGGAAGCACCGGTGGAAGATGGTGCGCCGGAAGAAGAAGTCGTTGTAGATGCGGCACCCGAAGAGACGCCTGAAGAAGCCCCGGTTGAAGAAAAGGCCAGCGGTGATGATGAAAAAGACGCGGGGAAAGAGGACTAATTTGTTATGCAGTGCGATGTAATTACCCTCGCCAATAAAAAATCCGGCACCATTGAGCTGGATGAAAACGTATTCGGCGTTAAGGTCCGTGGCGACCTTGTCGCGCGTGCCGTAAACTGGCAGTTGGCAAAACGCCGTTCCGGCAACGCCAAAACCAAAGGACGCAGCGAGGTCAAGGCGAGCAAAAGCAAACCTTTCAATCAGAAAGGGACAGGCCGCGCCCGCCAAGGTACGACGGTCGCCCCGCAAATGCGCGGTGGTGGCGTTGCTTTCGGCCCCCAGGTTCGTTCCCACGCTCACAAGCTGCCGAAAAAGGTCCGCCTGTTAGCCTTGAAATCCGCCCTCAGCGCCAAGCAGGCGGAAGGCAAGCTGGTTGTCCTGGACGAAGCGAAGCTGAAAAAAATAAATACGTCTGATCTGGCAAAACAGTTTGAAAAACTGAACTGGGGCCGGGCCCTGATTATTGACGGCGCCGAAGTGGATGAAAATTTTGTCCGTGCGGCCGGAAACATCAACGGGCTTGATGTGCTGCCGAGTGGCGGCGCCAATGTTTACGACATCATTCGCCGGGAAACCCTGGTGTTGACCAAAGATGGTGTTGAAAAGCTGGTGGAGCGCCTGAAATGAGGAAATACAGCAGCCGTGACTTCAAAACCAGCAAAGAACGGATGTATCAAGTCCTCCGTAGCCCGGTGGTGACGGAAAAAGCGACCCTGATTTCCGAACATAATCAGGTGACGTTCCGGGTTCCCTTGGACGCCAATAAATTTGAGATCAAAGCGGCCATCGAAGGACTGTTCAAGGTCAAGGTCAAGGCAGTCAACACGCTTCGTCATAAAGGCAAGATCAAGCGGTTCCGTGGTCAGGTCGGCAAACAGATCGAAACCAAGAAGGCAGTCATCACTTTGGCCGAAGGCCAGTCTATTGATGTGATGTCGGGCGTTTAGCAGGGTAAGAGAAGAAAATGGCATTAAAGAAATTCAATCCGACCACACCGGGACGTCGCGGCCTTGTGCTCGTCGATCGCTCCGGCCTTTGGAAGGGTAAACCCGAAAAATCCCTGACCGAAGGCCTTCATGGCAATGGCGGACGCAACAACATGGGCCGGATCACGGCGCGTCGCCGTGGCGGCGGGCACAAACGCCGTTACCGCATCGTTGATTTCAAGCGGATTAAGTATGGGGTCGAAGCGACGGTGGAACGCCTGGAATACGACCCCAACCGGACCGCTTTTATTGCCCTGATTAAATATTCAGATGGCGAGCTCAGTTATATTCTGGCGCCGCAACGAATTGGTGTCGGCGACAAGGTTATTTCCGGCGCCGCGATGGATATCAAGCCCGGTAATGCCATGCCCATGCAGAATATCCCCGTTGGCACTATCATCCATAACATTGAGATGAAGCTTGGAAAAGGTGGGCAGATTGCCCGTTCTGCGGGCACCTATGCTCAGATTATCGGTAAGGATCAGGGCTACGCCCAGTTGCGCCTCAGTTCAGGTGAGATTCGTGTTGTTCGGGCCGAATGCATGGCCACTGTGGGCGCCGTTTCCAACCCGGATCAGAAAAATATCAAACTCGGCAAGGCCGGGCGCAAGCGGTGGCTTGGAAAACGCCCTGCAGTGCGTGGCGTTGCCATGAACCCGATTGATCACCCTCATGGTGGCGGCGAAGGCCGGACCAGTGGTGGCCGTCACCCCGTAACGCCTTGGGGTAAGCCAACCAAGGGTAAAAGAACACGTTCCAACAAGAAGACGGATCGCATGATTATGCGCCGTCGTCACGCGAAGAAATAGGAGGACGAGCGTTTGCCCCGTTCCATCTGGAAAGGCCCTTTCATTGACGGCTATCTGCTTAAGAAAGCGGAAGTCTTGCGTTCGTCGCGCGGCAATAATGTCATTAAGACATGGTCGCGGCGTTCAACAGTTCTGCCTCAGTTCGTCGGCCTTACGTTCGGCGTTTACAACGGCCGCAAATTCGTTCCCGTGCTGGTGACCGAAGACATGATCGGCCACAAGCTGGGTGAATTTTCACCAACCCGTTTGTATTACGGCCACACGGCCGACAAGAAGGCGAAGAGGGACTAGCTATGGGCAAAAAATCATTCGGGCGCGGGCTTGCCGATAACGAAGCCATGGCCATTGCAAAAAATATTCGGACCAGCCCCCAGAAACTTAATCTGGTGGCCGAGACTATCCGAGGCAAGAACTGCGAGGCAGCACTGGCCGAGCTTCAATTCTCCCGCCGGCGGATTTCCGGTGAGGTCAAGAAATTATTGGAAAGCGCTATTGCCAATGCCGAAAACAATCATCAGTTAGACGTTGACCGTCTTTTTGTTGCCGAAGCGTCGGTTGGCAAAGGCATGGTGCTTAAACGCTGGCGTGCCCGTGCGCGCGGCCGCGTTGGACGTATACAAAAACCTTTCAGCAACATGCGCTTGATCATTCGCGAGCGCGAGGAGACGGTATAATGGGTCAAAAGCTCAACCCCATCGGCCTGCGTTTGGGTATCAATCGTACCTGGGATTCACGCTGGTATGCAGACGCCAATTACTCTGAATTGTTGCACGAGGATCTTAAAATCAGGGAATACCTGGTTAAGAGCCTTGCCCAGGCCGGCGTTTCAAAAATCATTATCGAGCGGCCCGCGAAAAAAGCCCGTGTCACCATTCATACGGCTCGTCCGGGGGTCGTGATCGGGAAGAAGGGCGCCGATATTGAAAGACTGCGCAAGGAAATTTCCCAAATTACCGGGGCCGAAGCGCATTTGAATATCGTTGAAATCCGCAAGCCCGAAATTGAAGCCCAACTGGTGGCCGAGAACGTCGCCCAGCAGATGGAGCGCCGGGTGTCTATTCGTCGCGCCATGAAGCGGGTTGTTCAATCTGCCATGCGGCTCGGTGCCGGCGGTATTCGCATCAACTGTGCGGGACGTCTTGGTGGCGCCGAAATCGCCCGTACCCAGTGGTACCGGGAAGGGCGCGTTCCGCTGCACACCCTTCGGGCGAACATCGATTATGGCGAGGCGACGGCAAAAACCACCTATGGCGCCTGCGGCGTCAAAGTGTGGATTTTCAAAGGCGAAATCATGGCCCACGACCCGATGGCGTTGGACAAACAAGCCCAGGAACAACAACCCCAGCGCTAGACGCTTGGGCTCGATAAAAAACCAGGAAAAGTACGATGCTTAGTCCAAAAAATATGAAATACCGGAAGGCCCATAAAGGGCGCATTCACGGAAAAGCCAAAGGCGGCACGAAGCTTAATTTCGGCGCCTTTGGGCTCAAGGCAATGGCGCCGCAACGCGTCACATCGCGCCAGATTGAAGCAGCCCGGCGCGCCATGACCCGGCATATGAAACGTGCGGGCCGCGTCTGGATCAGAATTTTCCCCGATGTGCCTGTTACCCAAAAACCTGCCGAAGTCCGGCAGGGTAAAGGTAAGGGTGCTGTTGAATACTGGGTTGCAAGAGTAAAACCCGGTCGGATTCTTTTTGAAGTTGATGGGGTAACCCCGGAAGTGGCCAGACGAGCATTTGAATTGGGGGCGGCAAAGTTGCCGTTGAAAACCAAATTCGTAACCCGTTTGGGTGAGGAAGTTTAGGTCGATGAAAACCGAAGACGTGCGCGCGAAAAGCGACGATGAAATAAAAGAACAGCTGCTGGACCTGCACAAGGAAGCCTTCAACCTGCGCTTTCAGGCGGCTAGCGGCCAGTTGGAAAATACCGCCCGTGTGCGTGCGGTGCGCCGTGATATCGGCCGCCTAAAGACGATTTTGAATGAACGCCACCGCGAAGCGGTTCCGGCGTCTTAAGGAGTAAGCAATGCCAAAACGCATCATGCAAGGTGTCGTTGTCAGCGACAAGATGGACAAGACCATTACCGTTAAGGTCGAACGGAAGGTTATGCATCCGCTGTACAAGAAGTTCATCCGGCGCTCGAAAAAGTATGCCGCCCATGATGAAAACAATGCATTCAAAACTGGTGATATCGTCAGCATTCAGGAATGTCGGCCGCTATCCAAAAACAAGCGTTGGGAAGTTCTCGGCGAAGGTGCCTAAGCACTTTTAAGAGAACGGATTAAGGACGAAAGACGATGATTCAAAGTGAAACAAACCTCGAGGTAGCTGATAATTCCGGCGCAAGGCGGGTTCAGTGCATCAAGGTGCTGGGTGGCTCCAAGAGGAAATATGCTTCCGTTGGGGACGTTATTGTCGTTTCCATCAAAGAAGCAATTCCACGCGGTCGGGTTAAAAAAGGTGAAATTGTTAAGGCTGTCGTCGTTCGCACGGCCAAGGACATTCGCCGTTCCGATGGATCGACCATCCGCTTTGATTCAAACGCTGCGGTCCTTATTAACCCGCAGGGTGAGCCTATTGGAACCCGGATTTTTGGCCCCGTAACGCGTGAACTGCGCGCCAAGAAGTACATGAAAATTATTTCCCTGGCCCCCGAGGTGTTGTGATGGCTTCAAAGATGAAAATCAAAAAAGGCGACAGGGTCTTCGTGACCACCGGTAAGGATAAGGGAAAAACCGGAGATGTCCTGAAAGTGTTCACGAAAACTGACCGCGTCCTGGTGCAGGGCGCCAATATGATGAAGCGCCACACGCGCCCGACTCAAACGGCGGCCGGCGGAATCGTTGAAATGGAAGCATTTATCCACGTTTCCAATGTAGCGCATATCGACCCCAAGGATGACAAGCCAACGCGTGTTGGTTTCAAAGTCCTCGAGGGCGGAAACAAAGTACGCTTTGCCAAACGATCTGGCGAAGTCATAGACACGTAGAACGGATTTATTGAGCATGACCCGCTTGAACGAATATTACCAAAGCACCATAAAGCCGTCCTTGATCAAGGAATTCGGCTACAAAAACCATATGGAAGCGCCCAAGCTTGATAAAATTGTTATCAACATGGGCGTTGGCGAAGGCGCACTTGATAAAAAGAAGGTAGCCGCCGCGGCCGAAGAATTGACCCTGATTGCGGGCCAGAAAGCCGTTATCACTAAAGCCAAAAAATCTATTGCTGCGTTTAAATTGCGCGACGGCATGACCGTCGGCTGCAAGGTAACGCTTCGCCGTGAGCGGATGTTCGAATTTCTTGACCGGCTTGTTACCATTGCGCTGCCCCGGGTTCGAGATTTTCGCGGGTTATCGCCGCGCAGTTTCGACGGCAACGGAAATTATTCTCTTGGTTTGAAAGAGCAAATCGTTTTCCCCGAAATTGATTACGACAAAGTCGATCAGGTTCGGGGCATGGACGTCGTCATCTGCACCACCGCCAAGTCCGATGATGAGGCCCGGGCCTTGCTGAAAGGGTTCGATTTTCCATTCAGTGGCAGGGATCCGGAAAAAGAAAAAGAAGAAGAGGCTGCCCGCAAAGCCTCCTTGGAAGAGGAAAAACTTGCCGCCAAGGAAGCCTTGAAGGAAGAAATCGGCGATCAAGAAGACACGCCCCAAGATGCCGCTCCCGAAGCTGAAGGGGGTGCGGATGATCAACCTACCGATGCGCCGAAAGAGGCCGCATCCGGGGATGAAAAATCAAACGGAGAAGATAATAATGGCTAAAACGAGCGCCATCGAAAGAAACAAAAAGCGTGAACGCCTGGCAAAAAAATATGCCGCCAAGCGGGCCGCGCTGAAAGTCCTGACGAAAGACGAAAATCTTTCTCCTGAAGATCGCTTTAATGCGCATATCAAGCTTGCCCAACTGCCTCGCAATTCTGCCCCCGTACGCCAACGTCTTCGTTGCGAACTGTCGGGGCGGCCGAGAGGTAATTATCGCAAGTTTAAACTCAGCCGTATCGCATTGCGCGAATTGGCGTCTGCCGGGCAGATTCCCGGCATGGTCAAATCCAGCTGGTAAGGAGAAGCGGCGCATGACAATGACCGATCCACTGGGTGATATGCTGACCCGTATTCGTAACGGACAGCAGGCCCAGAAAGAAACCATTCTATCGCCGGCTTCAAAGCTGCGGGCGAACGTGCTTGATGTGCTGAAGCGCGAAGGGTTCATTCGTGGTTTTTCCGAGCGCGAAGTTCGCCCCGGAATTGCCGAAATCGAAATTGAATTAAAATATCACGAAGGTAACCCCGTGATTAAGGAAATCAGCCGGGTGTCGACTCCGGGGCAGCGTGTTTATTCTGGAATTAAAGACCTTCCTCGTGTTTATGACGGGCTGGGTATTTCCATTTTATCGACGCCCCGAGGTGTGCTTTCTGATTCCGAGGCCAGGGACCAGAACGTCGGTGGCGAAGTCTTGTGCCAAGTTTTTTAAGAATTCAATCCGGAAAATCGGAAGTGTATTATGTCGCGTATCGGTAAAAATCCAGTTGAAGTTCCTGACGGCGTTAGTGTTGAAATCGCCGGACAGAGCGTAACAGCCAAGGGTAAGTTGGGTGAACTTAACGCTATCTTTGGTGATGATGTCGAAGTCAGCCGGGATGGTAATCAAATTTTAGTCAAGCCCAGGAACGACGGCCAGACTGCGCGTAAACTTTGGGGAACTTCGCGCAATATTATTGCAAACCTTGTTACCGGTGTCGGCGAAGGGTTTTCCCGAAACCTTGAAATTCAGGGGGTTGGGTACCGGGCCCAGGTGCAGGGCAAGGACTTGGTTCTGCAACTTGGATTTAGCCACGAGGTTCGCTATCCCGTCCCTGAAGAATTGAAAATTACCTGCTCGGATCAAACCCACATTTCAATTAGCGGTGCGGACAAGCAAAAAGTCGGGCAAGCCGCCGCTGAAATTAGAAGTTTCCGCCCACCGGAACCCTACAAAGGCAAAGGCATCAGGTACGAAGGCGAATACGTCTTTCGTAAGGAAGGCAAGAAGAAGTAATGGCCAAGACAAAAGAATTATTCAAACGCCGTCAGCAACGGACCCGTATGCAGCTCCGCCGCAAATCCGGGTTACGTCCGCGCCTGTCTGTTTTCAGGTCGGGCAAGCATATTTATGCGCAGGTTATCGATGACAAGCAGAATTCCACTCTCGTGTCTGCTTCCAGTCTCGACAAGGATTTGCGGGATAAATTGAAAACAGGCGCGGACAAAAGTGCTGCCAGCGCTGTCGGCAAGGCAATTGCGGAACGGGCTGCGGCAAAGGGCATCAAAGATGTCGTTTTTGACCGTGGCGGTTTTAGATATCACGGTCGGGTCAAAGCCCTGGCCGATGCGGCTCGTGAAGCCGGTCTCATTTTTTAGGGGAGAACAAGAATGTCGGAAACAACCCCCCCCTCGCCCCAACGCCGTGGCGGCCAAGGTGCCCCAGGCGGCGCCCCACGTGGACGTGGCCGTGGGCGAGATAACGAACGTGACGAAGGCGACGACCTTCTCGACAAGCTCGTTCACATCAACCGCGTCGCCAAAGTGGTCAAAGGTGGACGCCGTTTTTCCTTCGGCGCGCTGGTAGTGGTCGGAGATGGACGTGGCCGCGTTGGTTACGGTACGGGTAAGGCTCGTGAAGTTCCCGAAGCTATCCGCAAGGCAACAGATTCGGCAAAACGGAACATGGTTCAAATTCCGCTTCGCGAAGGCCGCACCCTGCATCACGACGTCAAGGGCCGTTTCGGCGCTGGCAAAGTGTTCTTGAGGGCGGCGCCTGCGGGAACCGGCGTTATCGCCGGCGGTCCTATGCGCGCGGTGTTTGAAACAATGGGCGTTCAGGATGTCGTGGCAAAATCCATCGGCAGCTCCAACCCCCATAATATGGTCAAGGCGACTTTCCAGGCTCTGCAATCGTGCTCTTCTCCCAGAAGCGTTGCGGCAAGACGGGGAAAGAAAGTCGCAGAAATAGTTTCCCGACGGGGTGGCCCGGCGGAAGCTGTTGCCAAGGAGTAACCGATGGCTGATGCTAAAAAGAAAGCGACCGTCAAGGTAACGCAGACCGGCAGCGCAATTGGGCGCCCCGGTGATCAGCGTGCAACGTTGATCGGACTTGGACTTAACAAGATGCACCGGACCCGGGAATTGGAAGACACGCCTTCTGTGCGAGGGATGATTGAAAAGGTGTCTCACCTCGTCCGTGTTGATGAAGCCGGCTGAATTGGCTCTTTAGGTCCGGTTTTATTCGGACCTTAGGCAAGAAAGTAAAGATTATGAGATTAAATGAACTTAGCGACCGTCCAGGCGCCCATAAGCCCAGGAAACGTGTCGGCCGCGGCATGGGTTCCGGCACTGGCAAAACGTCAGGGGCCGGACAAAAAGGTCAGAAATCCAGAAGCGGTGTTTCTCTTCTAGGTTTCGAAGGCGGCCAAATGCCGTTGTACCGTCGTTTGCCTAAACGCGGGTTCAAAAACCCCTTTTCCAAGGATATCGGCGAGCTTACGACCGGCACGCTTGAAAACGCCGTCGCCAGTGGAAAAATTGACGGTAAAAAGCCCGTGACGGAGGCCGTTTTGGTTGAAGCCGGAGTGGTTAAAAAGAACAAACATGGCGTTCGGCTCATTGTGAAGGGCGAATTGAAGGCTAAATTAACGCTTGAAATCACCGGTGCTTCCAAAGGCGGAATTGCCGCCGTGGAAAAAGCCGGTGGAAAAGTCAATTTGCTACCGCAAAAAGTGAAACCCGAAGGCAAGGGCAAGGCCCGCCACCGGAAATTCAAGGAAGGCGCAGATGACAAGCCCAAAAAGAAGGCTGATCAGGCGCCGGAAGAAGTAGAGGCCAAGGAAGAATCTGGCAAGGAAGAACCTGTTGAAAACGCAGCAAAAGCAGAAGCCAGCGACGATGACAAATCCGACCCGGACCAGGGATAAGGGTTAAAAAAAACCGATGGCATCCGCAGCCGAACAATTTGCATCGAATATGAATTTCGGGTCTTTTGCCAAGGCCACGGAATTAAAGAAACGTCTTTGGTTTACGCTCGCCGCCCTGATTGTTTACAGGCTTGGCACCTATATCCCGCTTCCTGGCATTGACCCCGTTGTCCTCAGGGATATCTTTCGCCAAAACCAGGGCGGAATTCTTGGCATGTTTGACATGTTCTCCGGCGGTGCGCTCAGCCGGATGACGATTTTTGCCCTGAATATCATGCCCTACATTTCCGCTTCCATCATCATGCAATTGATGACGGCAATTTCTCCGCAATTGGAAGCTTTGAAAAAAGAAGGCGAGACCGGGCGCAAGAAAATCAATCAATACACCCGTTACGGTACTGTTCTCATTGCCGCCCTTCAGGCTTACGGAATTTCAGCCGGGCTTGAAGGCATGACGTCAAGTGCCGGCGCCGCCGTGTCCGATCCGGGGTTGTTTTTCCGGTTCCAGGTTGTGGTGACACTGGTCGGTGGCACGATCTTTCTGATGTGGTTGGGCGAGCAGATCACGGCTCGGGGTGTTGGCAACGGAATTTCATTGATTATTTTTTCCGGCATTGTCGCCAATTTACCAAGTGCTCTTGCCGGAACCCTTGAGTTAGGCCGTACCGGCGCACTTTCTACGGGTTTCATCATTTTTCTTTTGGTGATGGCCGTGGCCGCGATTTATTTCATTGTCTTCGTTGAACGGGCGCAACGGCGAATTTTGATCCAGTACCCGAAACGCCAGCGCGGCAACAAGATGAGCGGCGGCGAAAGCTCGCATCTGCCGTTGAAAATCAATACGGCCGGCGTGATTCCGCCGATTTTTGCCAGTTCCCTGTTGTTGATGCCAATAACCGTTATCAGCTTCAGCGCCGGGACCGGCCCGGAATGGATGACCACCGTTGCCGCCTATCTTGGCCGCGGGCAGCCTGTTTATCTGATTCTCTATATTTCTATGGTGGTATTTTTTGCCTTCTTCTACACCGCCGTTGTCTTTAATCCCGTCGATACGGCCGATAACCTGAAACGATATGGCGGTTTTGTTCCCGGTATCCGACCCGGAAAAAATACCGCCGATTACCTGGATTGGGTTTTGACCCGTCTGACCGTTGTCGGCGCTGCTTATCTGGCCTTTATTTGCCTTTTGCCGGAACTTTTGATTTCGAAATATTCCGTGCCTTTCTATTTCGGTGGCACCAGTTTGCTGATCGTCGTCACCGTAACAATGGATACCGTTGCCAAGGTTCAGTCTCACCTTCTTGCCCATCAATATGAAGGGCTCATAAAAAAATCAAAATTGAGGGGCCGGAGCTAGTGAATTTAATACTTTTAGGTCCTCCCGGCGCCGGCAAAGGCACCCAGGCCAAAGGGTTGCAGGAACGCTATTCCATCGTTCAGCTGTCCACGGGCGACATGTTGCGGGCCGAAGTGGCGTCCGGCAGCGAATTGGGACAGCAGGCCAAGGAAATCATGGATTCCGGCGGGCTGGTCTCCGACGACCTGATTATCAACATGATTTCGTCCCGTATTGATCAGGACGACTGCAAAAACGGCTTTATTCTGGACGGGTTTCCCCGCACCACGCCTCAGGCGGAAGCACTGGATAAAATGCTTGAAGAAAAAAGCTTTGTTATTGACCATGTCATCGAGTTGAAAGTCGATGATGACGCCATGGTGACCCGGATTACCGGGCGTTATACCTGCGCCGGTTGTGGGGCTGGATACCATGATGAGTTTCAAAAACCCAAGGAAAACGGGGTTTGTGACAAGTGCGGCGGCACTGAATTTTCCCGCCGGGCCGACGATAATGCCGAAACCGTACGTTCCCGGCTTGAGGCCTATCATGATCAAACCGCGCCAATTGTGTCCTATTACGGGGACAAGGGTGTAATGAAAAGTGTGGATGGAATGGCTTCCATTGACGAAGTTAAGGGCCAATTGGATGCCATATTGGGTTAACGGAAAAAAGACCGAAAAAGTACAGATGGAGCGTGTTGACTTGGGGCGATCAAGCCCTATAATCGCGCCTCTTCCGGCACCTAACGGGCTAGAAACATTGTTTTTTTCCAAAGTTTAAGGAGAACTTGCTTTGGCACGAATTGCTGGCGTTAACATCCCGACCGCAAAAAGGATCGTTATCGCGTTAACATATATTCATGGCATCGGTCGGACTTCGGCCAAAAAAATCTGTGAAGGCATCGGAATCCCTGCCGAGCGGCGGGTTAACGACCTTACAGATGATGAACTGGGCCGGATCAGAGATACTATCGACCAGGATTACCAGGTCGAAGGGGAACTCCGTCGTGAAATCGCCATGAACATCAAACGCTTGATGGACCTTGGTTGTTACCGGGGCCTTCGCCATCGTCGCGGGCTGCCAGTACGTGGCCAGCGTACACACACGAATGCTCGCACCCGCAAAGGCCCCGCAAAGGCTATCACGGGTAAGAAAAAAGCAGTTCATTAAAGGCTAAGTGGAATATTAAATGGCTAATGCACCGACACAGCGGACGGCGAAACGCGAACGCAAGAACATTGTTTCTGGCGTGGCCCATGTAAACGCGACATTCAACAATACGATGATCACCATTGCCGATGCCCAAGGCAATGTGATCGCTTGGTCGTCTGCGGGTGCCCAGGGTTTCAAGGGCTCCAGGAAGTCTACGCCGTATGCCGCTCAGATGGCCGGTGAAGATGCTGGCCGGAAAGCCATGGACCACGGAATGAAAATCGTTGAAGTGCAAGTCAAAGGCCCCGGATCGGGCCGCGAGTCGGCTTTGCGTGCTTTGCAGGCCGTCGGGTTTACCATCACGGCGATCCGTGATGTGACGCCGATTCCCCATAATGGGTGTCGGCCAAGAAAACGCCGCCGGGTTTAAGGCGGCATACTCAAACCGCAGTTGCGCGGGGGGATGGGAATCCATCTCCATCTGTCGCAGGCCCCAAGAGGGTCCGGCGAAAGTAAATGTAGCTAAACTCCGATTTTGGAGTTTCAGTAAAACGTCTCGAGCGTGAGGTCTCCCAAGTGATTCAAAAAAACTGGAAAGAACTTATTAAACCATCGAAACTTAATATCCAGCCCGGCACCGATGCGTCCCGGACGGCGACCATCGTTGCCGAACCGCTTGAACGCGGGTTTGGGCTGACTCTTGGCAACGCCTTAAGGCGGGTTCTTCTTTCGTCTTTGCAAGGGGCCGCGGTAACGTCGGTTCAAATAGATGGCGTGTTGCATGAATTTTCGGCTATTCCGGGTGTCCGGGAAGATGTGACGGACATTGTCCTTAACATCAAGTCCCTTAATATCCGCATGTCCGCCGAAGGACCGAAACGGATGACCTTGAAGGCTACCGGTCCGGGGGAAATCAAAGCAGGCGCTATTGAAGCTGGCCCTGACATTGAAATCATGAACCCGGATATGGTCCTTTGTCACCTCGACAAAGGCGCCAAGCTCAATATGGAACTGACGGTGGAAAACGGCAAAGGATATGTTGCCGCAGACCAAAACCGCCCGGAAGATAGCCCCATCGGTTTGATCCCCGTTGATGCGCTGTTTTCCCCGGTCCGCAAGGTTACGTACAAGGTTGATAACACGCGTGTTGGCCAGGTTACCGATCATGACAAACTGAGCCTGGAAGTAACCACCAGTGGCGCTGTTACCCCGGACGATGCTGTCGCCCTGGCGGCGCGTATTTTGCAAGATCAGTTAGCCCTGTTCGTCAATTTTGATGAACCGAAAAAGGCGCTGGCCGAAGAAACGAAAGTAGAACTGCCCTTCAACAAGAACCTTCTGCGCAAGGTAGACGAACTGGAACTTTCCGTTCGTTCAGCCAATTGCCTGAAGAACGACAACATTATCTATATTGGGGATCTGGTTCAGAAAAGCGAAACGGATATGCTCCGGACGCCAAACTTTGGTCGTAAGTCCTTGAATGAAATCAAGGAAGTTCTCGGACAAATGGGGCTGCACTTGGGCATGGAAATTCCCGACTGGCCGCCTGAAAATATCGAAGATCTGGCCAAGAAACTGGAAGACCCGTATTAATAGAGGCTGAACGACCTTAAAAAAAACCCACACGCGTACGTGTAAAATGGCACGCGTACGTAAGCAAAATAGAGGAGCCTGAACAATGCGTCACCGTAACGGTGCCAGAAAACTGAACCGCACCAGTTCGCATCGGCAAGCCATGTTTTCCAATATGGCCGTATCCCTTGTCACGCACGAGCAAATCAACACTACCTTGCCGAAAGCCAAGGATCTACGACGCATCGCCGATAAAATTATTTCGCTTGGCAAACGTGGCACTCTGCATGCGCGCCGCCAGGCCCATTCATACCTTCGCGATGATGCCGCCGTCTCAAAACTGTTCGGCGCATTGGCGGAACGCTATAAAGAGCGCCCGGGCGGGTATACACGGGTCCTGAAAGCCGGTTTCCGTTATGGAGATAGCGCGCCGATGGCTGTTATCGAGCTTGTCGATCGGGACCCTGATGCCAAAGGTATGGAAGACAAAGCCCGTCACGCCCTGGAACAAGAATCGCAAGGGCCCAAAGACGCCGAATAACGTCGATTTCATGGTTTCGTTCTGAATTATAAAAGGCAGCCCAATCGGCTGCCTTTTGCCTTTTCAAATGTTACTATCAGGGGCGATGTCAATCTGTTCGAACGGTGGTTTCGTGGGCATTTTTTTTAGACTCTTTTGCACTCTTGTTCTTGCCGGGCCTTTAGCGCTTCTAGCCGCTAAGGGTGTTGGTGCAGGGGAAAAACAAATTCCATCCTCAAGGGCGGATATCCAGAAATCCTTCGCTCCTTTGGTCAAGAAAGTCGCCCCCTCCGTCGTCAATATTTACGCCCGCAAGATTGTCCGCCGCCGTGGCGGATCGCTGTTATTTGACGATCCTTTTTTTCGCCGCTTTTTTCGTGACGCTCCCGGTTTTGGCCTGCCAAGGGAGCAACTGAAAAATTCATTGGGCTCTGGTGTAATCGTGCGTTCGGACGGGCTGATCGTGACCAACAATCATGTGATTGCCGGCGCCGACCAGATCAACGTCGTTCTGGCGGACCGGCGAAAATTCGCCGCCACCATTGTGACCACGGACGAGAAAACCGACCTGGCAATACTGAAAATCCAACCCGGAAATTCAAAACTACCGTTTCTGGAACTTGGAAATTCTGACGACCTCGAGGTCGGAGATCTGGTTTTGGCGATTGGCAATCCCTTTGGTGTCGGGCAAACCGTCACCAGCGGCATTGTTTCAGCCCTCAACAGGACACAGGTAACAAAATCTGATCTGAATTACTTTATTCAGACCGATGCCGCTATCAATCCGGGAAATTCCGGCGGCGCGCTGGTGTCCATGGATGGCAAACTGGCCGGGGTCAATACGGCGATTTTTTCAAAAAGTGGCGGATCACTTGGGATTGGCTTTGCCGTTCCCGCAAACATGGTCCGCGCCGTCGTTTCTGGGATGATCAAGAACGGTAAATTGGTGCGGCCATGGCTGGGGGCATCAGGCCAAGGGGTGTCCCAGGAAATTGCCCTTTCTCTGGATATGGCGCGCCCTACCGGGGTGCTGATCAACAGGGTCCATAAAGGGGCTGCCGCCGATAGTGCCGGGATCAGGGTTGGCGATGTTGTTTTGTCAATCAACGGCCACGAGGTGAATGATCCAAAGGGGCTTGAATATCGTATGGCGACGTTAACGGTCGGCCAAACGGCATTTTTGAAGGTGTTGCGGGCTAATACGCCAATCACTTTAAATCTGAAACTGGCGCCGCCGCCGGAAGTCCCGCCTCGGAAAATTACGGCCTTAACGGGGCGCCAACCCCTTGCCGGGGCTACCGTCGCCAACATGTCACCGGCTTTAGCAGATGAGTTTGGGCTCGATGGTTTTAAAAAGGGCGTTATCGTTATCGAACTCAATGAGGGCTCGCCCGCTCACCGGCTGGGGTTCCTGGTCGGTGATTTTGTAAGGACCGTAAACGGTCAAAAAGTCACTACCGTGCCTCAGTTGCTATCGCTTTTAAAGAACCGCGCCGAGCGCTGGCGGATCGATGTCGACAGGGATGGAAAATCTCTGAATTTGGTCATCAACGGCTGAGGCTCACATTGGCTTAAAGGCCCCTTATGCGTTAACCTTTAGCAATAATTCATAGGGAGGCTTGGAAAATGAGCGGTAGTGAAATCCTTATTAAGGCTTCAGACGGCGGCGAGTTCATGGGGTACCTCGCAACACCGGATAGCGGTAGTGGTCCCGGGGTTGTCGTCATTCAGGAAATTTTCGGTGTTAACGATGTCATGAGGGGCATAACCGACAGCTTCGCCGAGGCCGGTTATATGGCTCTTTGCCCGGATATATTCTGGCGCCAGGTTCCGGGCATCCAACTCTCTGACCAGACCGAGGCGGAATGGGCGCGGGCGTTCGAACTTTTTAACGGGTTTGACCTGGACAAAGGCGTTGCGGATTTAGACGCCACTATTGAAATGCTCAGAGGCCAAGACGGGTGTACTGGCAAGGTTGGGAGCGTTGGTTTTTGCCTTGGTGGCCGTTTGGCCTATTTGACCGCAACCCGGACCAACGCGGATGCCTGCGTCAGCTATTACGGCGTTATGCTGACAGAGCACCTTGATGAAACGGTGAACGCGCCGCTTGTCCTTCATATACCTACCGAGGACGAATATGTGCCAAAGGACCAACAGGCCGAAGTCCACGCCCGCCTGGACGGCAACGACAAGGTGACGATCTACGATTATCAGGGGCAGGACCACGCATTCGCCAGGGTCGGCGGCAAACATTTTGATCAAGCGTCCGCCGATGCTGCCCGCTTGCGCACCTTGGAGCATTTTAAGGCGCATTTGGGTTGATCGTCACAATATGGAGCCTAATTTTTAAATGAGCACCTTGTTTGAATCCGGTGCCCCCAGGCCGCTGGCTGATCGGCTGAGACCTAAATCTATTCCCGAAGTCGTTGGCCAGGACCATTTGTTGCGCGGCGATGGCCCCATTGCCAGGGGGATGGAATCCGGAAAGCTGACGTCGATCATTTTGTGGGGGCCGCCCGGAACCGGAAAAACCACCATTGCCCGCTTGCTGGCAGAAATGACGGATTTGCATTTCGAACGCTTGTCGGCGGTTTTTTCCGGCGTCGCCGATTTGCGCAGGATTTTTGATACGGCCAAAGGCAAGCGTGAAATGGGGCAGGGGACGCTCCTGTTTATTGACGAAATACACCGCTTTAACCGGGCCCAACAAGACGGCTTTCTTCCCTATGTTGAAGACGGCACGGTGATTCTGGTCGGTGCGACGACGGAAAACCCATCGTTTGAGCTTAATGCAGCGCTTTTATCGCGGACCCAGGTATTGGTCCTGAACCGACTTGATGACGCAGCTCTGGAAGAACTTCTCGTGCGCGCCGAAAAATTGGAAGGGTGCTCGCTGCCGCTTGATAATGATGCCCGGGCTGCCTTGCGCGCCATGGCCGATGGTGATGGCCGCTACCTGCTGAATATGGTCGAAGCCGTGCTGGCTTTGCCGGAAGCTCCCAAGATGAACACCCTGGCGTTGGCCGAGGCCGTGCAACGCCGGGTGCCGTTATATGACAAGTCCCAGGAAGGCCATTACAACCTTATCAGCGCGCTGCATAAGTCGCTTCGTGGTTCCGATACGGATGCGGCGCTATACTGGCTAGCGCGCATGATAGCGGGCGGGGAAGACCCACGTTATATCCTCCGCCGGTTGACCCGTTTTGCTTCCGAAGATATCGGTCTGGCCGACCCCCAGGCCCTTCCCCTGACCATTGCGGCGTGGCAGGCTTATGAACGTCTTGGTTCGCCGGAAGGGGAGTTGGCGATCGTTCAATGTGTGATTTATTTGGGCACGGCGCCGAAATCCAACGCTGCCTATAAGGCCGAAAAAATGGCGGCCAAAGCGGCCCGGGATACCGGCTCTCTTGATCCGCCCAAACACATCCTCAACGCGCCGACGGGACTGATGAAAGACTTAGGGTACGGGGCCGGATATGAATACGACCACAACAACGAAGAAGGCTTTTCAGGGCAAAATTATTTCCCCCAAGATATGACACGAACCCGGTTTTACGAACCGGGCGAACGGGGATTCGAGCGGGAAATTGCCAAAAGGCTCGACTACTGGGATAAGCTGCGCCGTGAAAAGAAATAAGGGAACCTGGATTTTGAACGGATGATCGTCAGCCTTGCCGAATTATTGATTTTAGGCCTGATCGTCGATTGGGCCTTCCGCAAGATGACCATTCCCGGCCTGGTCGGAATGTTGTTTTTAGGCGTTTTGGCCGGGCCGTATGTCCTTGGTTGGGTCAACCCCGGTCTTCTGGAGATTTCCTACGATTTTCGTCTGTTGGCCTTGATCGTTATTTTGTTGCGGGCGGGGTTAGAGCTCAGCAAAGAAACGCTTAACCGCGTGGGCGGGCGGGTTGTGTTGTTATCCGCTGTTCCTGCCGTTATCGAAGGCGCCGCCATTACGGTTCTTGGGCCACCTTTGTTGGGTCTTGGTTATATGGAATCGGCCATTCTGGGGGCAATTTTGGCGGCGGTATCCCCGGCCGTGGTGGTGCCGCTGATGATCAGGTTTATGGAAAGGGGCATGGGGTCGGAAAAAGGCATTCCGACAATGGTCCTTGCCGCGTCCTCCCTCGACGACGTGTTTGTCATTGTCATCTACAGTGTATTGATCGGCATCTATACGGGCAGTTCAGCCAATATTGCCTGGCAACTGGCGGGTATCCCCATTTCTATTTTGTTAGGGGTCGGTGTTGGGTTGGTGGCCGGGGGCCTGCTTTACAGGTTGTTCCATCGCTTCGACCCCCGGGCGACAAAACGCGTGTTGATCGTCCTTGCTCTTTCCGTTTTGTTCGTTCGTGGCGAATATTTGCTGGAACCGTGGGTTCCTTTCGCCGCCCTGCTGGCGGTGATGGCGACGGGCTTTATTATCCTGGAAAAAGACGAACACATCGCCCACGAAATTTCCGCCAAGCTTGGAAAAATTTGGATATTCGCTGAAATCGTACTGTTTACCATGGTCGGTGCTCAAGTGGACCTGGGGGTGGCGTTTAAAGCCGGCCTTGCCGGCGCCGTCATCATATTTTTGGGCCTGGTCGCCAGAAGCATCGGAACATACGGCTGTTTGCTCGGTAGTGATTTGACCTTCCCTGAGCGGATGTTCGTTGTCGTATCGTATCTTCCCAAAGCCACCGTACAGGCGGCCATCGGTGGCGCCCCACTGGCGGCGATGGCATTGGTGGGAATGGACCAGGGGCCGGGAGAAATCATTCTCGCGGTTGCCGTCCTCAGTATCGTGCTCACGGCCCCCCTTGGCGCCTGGGGTATTTCCATATTAGGGGAACGAACGCTCAAGGTTGGCCCGGAACACATTCATGACGCCCGTGATGCGATTGTCGAAAGCCAGGGGAGGGAAGAAAATTGAGTGGCGTTCAGACGATACCGGTCGATGATGGCGAAGACGGGGTGCGGGTCGACCGCTGGTTCAAAAACCATTATCCGGGGCTTGCCCATGTCCGCTTGCAAAAGCTGCTGCGCAGCGGCCAGGTCAGGGTCAATGGCAAGCGAGTAAAATCCAACACCCGTCTTGAGAAAGGCCAGCAACTCCGTATCCCCCCGCTTGCTAAGGAAAAGGTAAAAGATAAAGCTGCTGCACCGAAAACATCCAAGGCGGACTTCAGAGACTTGCGCGCCCGGGTTATCCACAAAGATGACGATATCATTGTCATCGACAAACCCGCTGGTCTTGCCGTTCAAGGCGGTAGCGGTATCCGCAAGCATTTGGATGCTATGCTTGATGCCCTTTGTTTTGAGGCCCCGGAACGGCCACGCTTGGTTCATCGGCTCGATAAGGACACCAGCGGCGTTTTGGTGCTGGCCCGAAACCCGGTTGCTGCGCGAACCCTGACCGCAGCATTTCGCGAGAAAAAAATCCGCAAGGCTTATTGGGCGGTCGTTGTCGGACTGCCCGAGACGGAAGAGGGCATGATTAACCTGGACCTTGCAAAAATGTCAGGCAGAGGCGGAGAGAGGGTCGTCATCGGCAGCCCCGATGGTAAAAAGGCCCAGACCTATTTCCGTATCCTCGATCATGCGGGACAAAAGGCCGCTTGGGTTCTTTTCGAACCCTTGACCGGACGCACGCATCAATTACGCGTTCATGCCGTTGCCCTGGGAACGCCCATTTTTGGCGACGGAAAATACGGCGGCAGAGAGGCGTTCCTGGACGGCGGTGAAATTTCCGGACAACTTCATTTGCATGCCAGGGCGATGATAATTCCTCAGGCCAAAGGGAGGGTGCTTGAAGTCACCGCCCCCCTGCCGGAGCATTTTACAAATACCTTTAAGGCGCTTGGCTTCAATGAAAAACTAGAACAAGAATTGTTTAGGGATTTCAATGAAATAGCCTAAAAAACCCAAGAATATGAGAAGCCAATTACTTGCGGCAAATCCATATGACTGGTTTCACATTTATTCCTTTCGAATTACAATAGGCAGATAAAATAAATTGTATTTATTCAGTACCTGGGATGGTAGCGGGGCCATTGGATTTTTCAAATGAGGATTTAAATGCGCCTGTTATTTATTGAAGACCATGATCGCTTTGCCAAGTTCGTCAAGGACGGCCTTGAAAAAGAAGGTTTTACCGTTGATGACGTTGCTACCGCCAGCGCCGGTCAGGCAGCGCTATCGACGGTCAAGTATGATGCCATTATTCTCGATCTCGGTCTTCCTGATGCCGACGGCCTTTCCGTGTTGCATTCGTTGCGCGAAGAGGGTGACGAAACCCCGGTATTGATCCTGACTGCTCGCGACGGTATTGACGACCGGGTCAAGGGCTTGAACAGCGGCGGCGATGACTATCTTCTTAAACCTTTCGCCATGGAAGAACTGGTCGCCCGCATCCGTGCCCTGTTGCGCCGTCCCGGCGGGGTTTTGGGGCTGGTCATCACTGCGGGTAATGTTTCCTTCGACACCACGGCCCGGGAAGTCCAGGTTGATGAGCGGACCATTTCCATTCCCCGGCGTGAGTTGGGGGTTCTGGAACAGCTGATGCGCCGCAATGGGCGCGTCGTTCCCAAGGACGTCCTGGAAGACAATATCTACGGTTTCGGTAAAGAAGTGTCTTCCAATTCCATCGAGGTTCATGTTTCGAGGCTTCGCAAGCGGCTCTCCGTCGCCGGCGCCAATATCAGCGTTCATACCCTTCGCGGCGTTGGCTACCTGTTGTCCGAAGAGAACACCATGGCGCCCCAATAAGCCCTTATGCCTTCCTCTTCAGCCTTACGATTGGTCGTTTTTGATTGTGATGGGACCTTGGTCGATTCCCAACATTCGATCATTGATTCCATGCGCGCCGCCTTTGAGGCTCACACCCATACCGTCCCGCAAGCAGAATCCATTCGCCGGGTCGTTGGCTTGCCTCTTCGTCATGCCATTGGCCAATTGCTACCTCAATTGGAAGATGAGGAACACGGCCGGGTGGAAAACAGCTATATCGAGGCTTTTCACGAGTTGCGCCAGCAGGGCAAGGTCGCCGATCCCCTGTATCCGGGAGCGCTGGAAACCATCAAGCAGCTGGAAGACGCGGGCTTCCTGTTGGGCATTGCCACTGGCAAGGGCAGCCGCGGCTTGCTGGCAACGCTTGAAACTCATGGCATTACCGATCGCTTCCAAACCCTACAGACCGCCGACACGGCGCCGGGCAAACCAAACCCGGGGATGCTGCTCAACGCCATGAATGAAACCGGCACGGAGCCGAAAAATACGGCAATGATCGGCGATACCACCTTCGACATTGAAATGGCCGTCAGTGCCGGAACCCTGGCCGTCGGCGTTTCCTGGGGGTATCATCCCCTGGAACATCTGAAATCCGTTGGTGCAAACGCGGTGATCGACGAATTTGCCGAACTGCCCGACAGGCTTAAAACACTGGGGATGGCGCTCTGATGGGCCGTTGGAAAAAAATTCTTTCTGTCTTGGTTGTTTTAACCGTGGCCGTTGTCGTCGCCGGGGTCGCTATCCTCAAATCCCTAGACTTCAATGAATACAAAGGCTTGATAGCGGAACAGGTCAAGGCCGCAACGGGCCGCGACATGGCCATCAGCGGTGATCTTAACCTGGAAATATCCCTCAATCCCTCCGTCGCAGTGCAAGGGGTCACCTTTGCCAATGCGCCTTGGGGCAGCCGCAAGGAGATGGTCCGCCTGAACCGCTTCGCCGCAGAGGTAGAGTTTTTTCCGCTATTGACCGGCGACATCCGGGTCAAACGCCTTGTTTTAGACGGTCTCGATTTACTGGTAGAAACCAATGCGCAGGGGCAGGGCAACTGGGAGCTGAAAACCGCCGGGACAAAAGCCGCAACCAAAAAACCCGACGCTGGACCGGGAACCCTGCCGGTCATCAATTGGATCCGCATCAAGAATTTGAAAGTCAGCTTTCGGGATGGGGCAAAGAACACCACCACGACGCTTCGTCTCGACAACATGGATTTACGCACCGATAGCCTGAAATCACCTATGAACATCGAGCTTGCCGGTGATTTCAACGGCCAAGCCCTGAAAGCATCGGGGCAACTGGGACCGGTGGAAGCATTGATCAACGGCGGCCAGCCTTATCCGGTTTCGCTCGATTTTTCCACCACCGGGCTGAGCGCCACCGTCCGGGGCGTTGTCACCGAGCCACACCAAGGCCGGGGTCTGAACCTGAAATTAACGCTGGATGCTTCCGACTTAGGCCCCCTTGCCGGGGCCGCCGGGGTGGCATTGCCAAAATTGCCGCCGATCAAGGTTTCCGGTAACTTCAGCGACCCTAAAGGCGGATACAAAATCACCGGGCTGAACGCCGTCATCGGCAACAGCGACCTGAAGGGCGATCTCACGGTGACTCTCAAGGGCCGCACCCGTCCTGCCCTTGACGCCGAGCTTACTTCGACGGTGATGAACCTCGATGCGCTGCTTCCCAAAGGACCGGCGCCTGCCAAGAAAACAGACCGTGTCTTTTCCGCCGATCCATTGCTGCTCGACGCGCTTAAGGCCGCCGATGCCCGTGTGCGGTTTCGGGCCGGGCGGCTGGTTACCGGCGGCATCATCCTCAAAGATACGGATATCCGTCTTGTCCTGGGCGCCGGGCGGCTGGATATCAACCCCCTCAACACCACCGTCGGCGGCGGCAAAGTCAGCGCCAGCCTGGTTCTTGACGGCTCCGTTCCGACGACAGCACTGAGCCTCAATCTGGACGCCCGGCAGGTCGATTACGGGGCGATCCTCAATGATTTGAAGCTGACCGATATTGCCACCGGCAAGTTCGATGCCCGGATCAACCTGAAGGGCAAGGGCGGTTCTATCGGCAAGATCATGGCCGGTCTTGATGGCCGGGCCCGTATCACGACCCAGGGCGGTAAAGTCGAAAGCGGGCTGTTGAATATTCTGTCCGCCGATATCATGTCGGCGTTGCCCTTTGTCGACAGCAAGGGCGATAAAACAATCCGCTGCGGCGTCGTCGATTTCGATATTCGCCGGGGCCAAGCCAAAGCCAAAACACTTGTTTTCGAGACCGGCGGACTTTCCATGATCGGCACCGGCGGCGTTAACCTTGGTGATGAAACCATCCAAATTCAGGTCAATCCCCGGGCCAAGAAAATCAGCCTGCTGAAACTGGCCATGGTTCCCGTCAATGTCGGCGGCACCCTGGCTAATCCTTCCGCCGCCCCTGATCTGGCCGGCACCGCCGTCGGCGTCGTCACCGGGTCGGTCTCGACGGCCAAGGATATTGCAACAGGCGGCGTCTCCGCCATTGGTAATTTGGTCGGGCTGGGTGGCAAAAAAGCCGGCGACACTTCGTCGGATGTCGATAATACGGATTACTGCAAACTCGCTCTGGCCGGACGTCCCCTGGTGCGGAGCAAGGCTTCCACGCCGAAATCAACCAAAGCTGCCCCACCTCCGCCCGAGGATTCCAAAATGGACAAGGTAGACCGGAAACTGGACAGCCTCGGCAAAGACCTGGGCGGCGCGCTCAAGGGCCTGTTCGGCAAGTAACCACGATTGGCAGCCTGGATTATTCGGTCTATTCTCGTTCCCGGAACATTACGGGAGGCCCCATGCAAAATATCATCCGCCAGCTCGAAGAAAAGCGCGACCGTGCGCGCAAGGGCGGCGGGCAAAAGCGTATCGACACCCAGCATTCGAAAGGCAAACTGACGGCCAGGGAACGCCTGGAACTATTGCTCGATCCCGGTTCTTTCGAGGAATGGGACATGTTTGTCGAGCACCGCTGCTCAGACTTCGGCATGCAAGAGCAGTCGATTCCGGGGGACGGCGTCGTCACCGGATTCGGCACCGTCAATGGCCGGCTGATATTTGTCTTTAGCCAGGATTTTACCGTCTTCGGCGGCTCGCTTTCCGAATCCCACGCCGAGAAAATCTGCAAGATTATGGACCAGGCCATGAAGGTCGGCGCGCCGGTGATCGGCATCAACGATTCCGGCGGCGCGCGCATCCAGGAAGGTGTGGCGTCGCTGGCCGGGTACGCCGAGGTATTCCAGAGGAACGTGCTCGCATCCGGCGTGGTGCCGCAGATATCCATGATTATGGGGCCGTGCGCCGGGGGCGCCGTCTATTCGCCGGCGATGACGGATTTCATCTTCATGGTCCGCGATACGTCCTACATGTTCGTCACCGGACCGGACGTGGTCAAAACCGTCACCCATGAAGAAGTCACCCAGGAAGAACTCGGCGGGGCGGTAACCCACACGACAACGTCAGGCGTTGCCGACAAGGCTTTCAACAACGATACGGAAGCATTGTTATACCTGCGCCGTTTTATCGATTTTTTGCCGGCTAATAATCGCGAGCAACCGCCCCAACGACCGACGCCGGACCTGGGCGACCGGGTGGAAATGTCACTCGATACCCTGGTACCCGACGATCCGTCAAAGCCCTACGACATGAACGAGCTGATCCACAAGGTCGTCGATGAAGGCGAGTTCTTCGAAATACAACCCGATTACGCCGGCAACATCATCGTTGGCTTCGCCCGCATGGAAGGCTCGACCATCGGCATCGTCGCCAACCAGCCGATGGTTCTGGCGGGCTGCCTGGATATTTCGTCATCGATCAAGGCGGCTCGGTTTGTGCGCTTCTGTGATTGCTTCAACATCCCCATCGTTACCTTCGTTGATGTTCCCGGCTTTTTGCCGGGCACGTCCCAGGAATTGGGCGGCATCATCAAACACGGGGCAAAGCTGCTTTTCGCCTATGCCGAGGCGACGGTGCCAAAGGTCACGTTGATTACCCGCAAGGCTTACGGCGGGGCCTATGACGTGATGAGCTCAAAACATTTACGCGGCGACGTCAATTTCGCCTGGCCGACGGCGGAAATCGCCGTCATGGGACCGAAAGGGGCGGTCGAAATCATCTTCCGGGGCGATTTGGGCGACAAGAAAAAGATCGAGGCCAGGGCCGAGGAATACCGGGAACGCTTCGCCAATCCGTTCATCGCCGGCCATCGGGGCTTCATCGACGATGTCATCATGCCGCATAACACCCGCGTGCGTATCGCCAAGAGCCTGCGCATGTTGAAAAACAAGAAACTCGACAACCCGTGGAAGAAACACGGCAATATTCCATTGTGATGTCCCTCTGCATCTATTCAGAAGGGGGATTAAGCGGTACAAATAACGCTAGGGTGCGGCCCCCGCAGGCAACAGGATCAAGCTAAATGGCAGATGAAATTAACCCGGATCGCAGATTCCATCCGGTGACCGAACAAGATCTGAAAAAACCGGAAGTTCCGCCAGCCTCTGGGCAGAAAAAAAAGCCCCCGGTTTCGCGCGGCGTTCCGACGGCGCACGTTAATCCCAAAGTTGCCCGCGAGTTCGAAGAAGAAGTTGTTCATAAGGTAACAACCGGGCGCAAGCGCATGCGCTGGTTTGCCAACCATGTCATTCTCTTTGTCGTCGGCATCGCGGTGGCGATCTCGCTGAAGATGACAATTTACCAAAAAATTGATACTGCCATTTTTCTGGTGGTGTTCGGCGCCTGGATTGGGGTGCTGGCCATTCACGCCAATTATGCCTTGTCGCCGACGCTGAAACGGTCGCAAAAAGCAAGTCAGATCAAGGCTGTACTTCCCCAGAATAATGACAATGGGGACAGTTAGGGGACCGGAACAAATAGTGAGTGATGCGCCCAATACGGAAAGTAAATCTGCTGAACGGCGGTTGCGGGGGTTCGCCATTCATCTCGGGCTTTATTTTCTGACCATGATCGTGTTGGTGGCGGTAAATTATACGAATTCTCCGGATAACCTGTGGTTCGTATGGCCCATGGTCGGCTGGGGGTCGGTTTTTGCGCTGCAGGCAGCGTACACCATGGGTTTGTTCAAGGGGTTGCTCGGCGGTCCCGAATAGGGCCGAAAACGGGAGTGTTTGGTGTTTAAAAAAATCCTCATCGCCAACCGGGGTGAAATTGCCTGTCGGGTTATCAAGACGGCGCAAAAAATGGGTATCAGGACCGTCGCCGTCTGTTCGGAGGCAGACACGCGCGCGCTGCACGTGGAAATGGCCGACGAGGTTGTCTTGATCGGCCCGCCGGCGGCGGCGGAAAGCTATCTCGATATCAAAAAGATTCTAGAAGCTATTGATCGCACCGGCGCCGATGCGGTGCATCCGGGGTATGGGTTTTTGTCGGAAAATGCCGTCTTCGCCAAGGCGCTGATAAAAGCCGGCGTGGCTTTTATCGGTCCCGGCACCAAAGCCATGACCGTCATGGGCGACAAGATCGAGTCGAAAAAGCTGGCTCAAAGCGCTGGCGTCAATACGGTTCCCGGTGATGGCCGCGTCATCAAAAACGGCAAGGAAGCGATCAACGTCGCCAAAAAAATCGGATATCCGGTGATGTTAAAGGCATCCGCCGGCGGTGGCGGCAAGGGCATGCGTATTGCGCGCAATGACGAAGAATGTCTGGACGGGCTTGCCCGCGCATCCAGTGAGGCGAAAACCGCCTTCGGAGACGACCGGGTGTTCATCGAAAAATACATCGAAAACCCGCGCCATATTGAAATCCAGGTACTGGCCGATAATTTTGGTAATACGGTCTATTTGGGCGAACGTGAATGTTCTATCCAGCGCCGCCATCAAAAAGTTATCGAGGAAGCGCCGTCGCCATTTCTTGATGAGGCGACGCGCCGTTCCATGGGCGAACAGGCCGTGGCCCTGGCCAAGGCGGTCAATTATGCCTCTGCCGGGACGGTAGAATTCATCGTCGATGGCGACAGAAATTTCTATTTTCTGGAAATGAATACACGCCTTCAGGTCGAACACCCGGTGACGGAAAAGATCACCGGCCTCGATTTGGTCGAACAGATGATCAATATAGCCGCCGGGGAAAAGCTGCCCTTTGCCCAGGATGACATCACCTTGGATGGATGGGCCATCGAGGCCCGCATTTATGCCGAGGACCCGTTCCGCAACTTCCTGCCATCGTCCGGGCGGCTGACAAAATACCGCCCACCGGCGGAAAACGACGCTGTCCGCGTCGATACGGGCGTCAGCGAGGGCGGTGAGATTTCTATTTTCTACGATCCCATGATCGCCAAAATGATCTCTTACGCCGATACCCGCGAGCAAGCGACAGCAACCATGTCTTTGGCGCTGGATGAATTTTATATCCAGGGCGTGCGCCATAACATCGGTTTTTTAGCCGCCCTGATGGCGCACCCGCGTTTTGCCGAAGGTCGTCTCAGCACCGATTTTATTGCCGACGAATACCCCGACGGGTTTCATTCCCAGGACCTGGTCCCGGATGACCCAAAGCTGCTGGTCGCCGTTGCGGCTGCCGTGCACCGTGGTTTCCAGGAACGCGCGTCCTTGATTAGCGGCCAGACCACGGGGCGGATGAGGGTGGTGTCTGACGACTGGGTGGTCTTGTTGCAAAACCAAGCGACGCCGGTTCGGGTGAGCATGAATGAAGGCGGCTATGCGGTTTCCATGAAAGGCCTCGACGCCGAAATTCAAACCGGCTGGAAACTGGGCGATCCGGTATTTAAGGGAACCCTCAACGGCGCGTTGATCTGTTTGCAGGTAGAACGGGTAGATATCGCCTACAGGCTTTATCACCGGGGCGGGGAAGTGGATGTCCTGGTGCTCAACGAACGCGCCGCCGAGTTGCAGATGCTAATGCCCGAAAAAGAAATTGCCGACACATCGAACCTTCTTTTGTCACCGATGCCGGGGCTGCTGGTGTCGCTGGCCGTCACCAAAGGGCAAGAAGTAAAGGCCGGCGAGGAACTGGCCGTCATCGAGGCGATGAAAATGGAAAACGTCATGCGCGCCGAAAAAGATGGCGTCATCGCCATCATTAAGGCCAAGCCGGGTGACAGCCTGATGGTCGATCAGGTGATTTTGGAATTTGAGTAATTCTGTTAGGTGCAAAGAATCACCACCAAGACACAAAGGCTCAAAGAAAAAAGAAGTGAAAAAGCTACCCTTATGTTTTTTGTGTCTTCGTGTCTTTGTGTCTTCGTGTCTTTGTGGTTAAAAAATGAAGGAAAAATCCATCCGCGTGGTTGTCGAAGGCCGGGTCCAGGGTGTCTGGTTCCGCGGCTGGGTAATGCAGGAAGCATCAATCCTGAACCTTGACGGTTGGGTCCGTAACCGCACTGATGGGACGTTGGAGGCATTGTTTTCCGGGGCTGGCAGCGATGTCGACGCCATGATCCTGGCCTGCCATCAGGGACCGTCCTCGGCGCGGGTCGATAGCGTCAGCCAACATCCGGCGCCGCCACCTGAAGAACGTGGCTTCCGTTCCTTGCCGACGATGTAGAAGAGGGGGCTAAAATACTTCCTTGAACGTCGCCATCAGGGCGGAATCCAGCTCCGGCGTGGTGGCGGTAATGCCCATATCCCAGAGCGATGTCACCCCGTGCTCTTCGATGCCACAAGGCACGATGCCGGAAAAATGCTCCAGGTCCGGGTCCAGGTTAATGGCGAGCCCGTGAAAAGTCACCCAGCGCCGGACGCGCACGCCGATGGCGGCGATTTTATCTTCGCGCGATTTGGGGTTGTCCGGCGCCCCCCGGCGGACCCAGATGCCGACCCGGTCGCCCCGCACCTCGCCGATGACGTTGAAGGTAGCCAGCGTACGGATGACCCAGTCTTCCAGCCCGTGAACGAAGGCGCGAACGTCGTTATTGCGTTTTTTAAGGTCCAGCATGACGTAGGCGATCCGCTGCCCCGGCCCGTGGTAGGTGTAGCGCCCGCCACGGCCGGTTTGGAATACCGGAAATCGGTTTCCGTCGAGCAATTCCGAGGGCTCGGCGCTGGTGCCGGCGGTATACAGCGCCGGGTGTTCCAGAAGCCAGATCGTTTCCGGCGCGTTTGCCTTGTGGATTTCATCGACCCGGGCCTCCATGAATGCTAGCGCATCCGGGTATGAAACGGGGAAATCGCTGATTTTCCACTCGATATCCTGATTTTCGGTCATTTTCCCGTGTTTGCCCGTGCTTGCCCGTGCTTGATACTCCGGCCTGCATTTGGTATTCCCCCTCACAGTAACATTGTAAAGGATTTTGCGGTCGTGGCGGAACTGGTAGACGCGCAGCGTTGAGGTCGCTGTGGGAGCAATCCCGTGGAAGTTCGAGTCTTCTCGACCGCACCACTTTACCGAGGTCCGCCACAATTGTGACGGACCTCTTTTTTTTGGAACCTTCCCGTGGTCGATACCGAAGACAACAGGAAAAATGCTAATTCCCCTGGGCCCCCCCCCGAGGAAGAAGTGCTCGACCTTAAGCCTGAGGAAGAGCAGGTCTTTCTTGAGGTCCTTCTCTCGGGCGACAAGCTTCGCGTTCGCGAGCTGATCGAAGAGCTTCACCCGGCAGACGCGGCTGACATGTTGGAGCACCTGAGCCCTGATGATCGGGCCATGGTCGTCAATATCCTGCGCGACAATTTTGATCCGGACCTCCTGGCCGAGCTGGACGAAACGGTCCGTGATCATGTCGTCGATGTTCTGGGGCTTGAGGATCTGGCGGCGGTCATCGTCGAATTGGACAGCGATGATGCGCTTGAAGTCTTAGAGGAACTGGACGAAGGCGAACAAAAACAAGTTCTGGACGCCATCCCTGCCGGCGACCGGACCCTGATCGAAGAGGGACTGTCTTATCCCGAAGACAGTGCCGGTCGTTTGATGCAGCGCGAAGTGGTGACCGTGCCGACGTTTTGGAACGTCGGCCAGACCATCGACTTCCTGCGCCATAAGACCGAGACCGAGAAGGCGGTCATGCCGGGCGTATTCTATGATATTTTTGTCGTCGACCCGACGCACCGGCCTGTCGGCTCGATCCCGCTTAGCCGGCTTCTGACGACCGATCGTCCGGTGCCCGTCACCGATCTCATGGATGCAGAAATGAAGGTCCTGCCCGTGAGCGTGGACCAGGAAGATGTTGCCTTCGTTTTCCGCCAGCGCGATCTGGTGTCCGCCCCGGTGGTTGATGATGGGGGCCGACTAATCGGTATCATTACCATTGATGACGTTGTCGACGTTATCCACGAAGAGCACGAAGAGGACATCATGCTTTTAGGTGGCGTCAAGGAAGACGACTTGTACGAAGCCAGCCTCTATACCATGCGTGCGCGCTTTAGCTGGCTGGTTGTTAATTTGGCCACGGCGATCCTGGCCTCCGTGGTCATCGGTTTGTTCGATGCCACCTTGCAGCAAATGGTGGCGTTGGCGATTTTGATGCCCATCGTCGCTTCCATGGGCGGCAACGCCGGCACCCAGACCCTCACCGTCGCTGTTAGGGCGTTGGCGATGAAGGAGCTGACGCCGGCAAACGCCAGCCGGGTCATCGGCAAGGAACTGCTGGTCGGCTGTTTCAACGGTATTCTTTTTGCCGTGCTAATCGGCGGCGTTGCCTGGGGCTGGTTCGGCGACCCTACCCTGGGCGTGGTGATCGGACTGGCGATGGTCGTCAATATGATCGTCGCCGGGCTGGCGGGCACGACCATTCCGCTGGCGCTTGACCGCTTCGGCATCGACCCGGCGGTGGCGTCGGGTGTTTTTCTGACCACCATTACCGATGTCGTCGGGTTTTTTGTCTTTTTGGGCCTGGCCGGGCTGATCATGTTTTAAACGCCATTTTGACGTTTACGTTAACGTAAGCTAACCTTCGCTCATGTCCGAAACATTTGGCATCGCCGAACTGGCGCGGGAATTCGACGTCACCACCCGCACCATTCGCTTTTACGAAGACAAGGGCCTGCTGTCACCGGACCGTGAAGGCCAGCGGCGTGTTTACGGCCCCCGCGACCGGGTGCGGCTGAAGCTGATCATGCGTGGCAAGCGGCTCGGCTTTTCCCTTGATGAAATCTGCGAGTTGATTGATCTCTATGACGTCGATCATTCGGAAGTCACGCAGTTGCGCCATTTCCTCGACAAAATCTACGAACGCAAGGCAGCGCTCATTCGCCAGCAAGACGACATTGTTGAAACCCTGATGGAAATGGAAAAAATAGAAGCTCAATGTTCGGGTTTGTTGTCGGAAAAGCAAAAAGGCCGGAAAGCGGCGAAAGGCGAATGACCATCGGTACCCCAAAAAAACCTCTGCGGGTTGGCATTGCCGGCCTCGGCACGGTCGGTCTGCCGGTTGCCAAATGGCTGGACGGCGGTGTTGAAGGTCTGGAACTGTCGGCCGTCGCCGCCGGCAACCAGGAACGGGCGGAAGAAAGGCTGCAAGATTTCAACGTGGCGGTGCCGGTTCTCGGCATTAAGGAACTGGTGGCGGTGTCCGACATCATCGTCGAAAGCGCGCCGCCGGAAATGTTCGTGGAAATCGCTGAAACCACCCTCAAGGCCGGGCTGCTTTTTGTGCCGTTGAGCGTTACGTCCCTGTTGGACCGTATGGACCTGGTTGATCTGGCCAGGGAAACCGGCGCCAGGATTATCGTGCCGACGGGCGCGATCCTGGGGCTTGATGCGATCCGCTCTGCGGCCTTGGGTGTCGTCCATTCGGTAACCATGCTTACGCGCAAACCACCGGCGGGGCTTAAAAAAGCTCCCTTTGTCATTGAGCAGGGGATCGACCTTGATGGGCTTGAACAGCCGTTGATGCTTTTTAGGGGAAATGCAGCCGAGGCGGCGAAGAAGTTTCCCGCCAACGTCAATGTCGCCGTCGCCCTCGGGTTGGCCGGGGTTGGCCCGGAAAAAACCGATTTCGAAATTTGGGCCGATCCGGGGGTCACCCGCAACACCCATACTATCAAGGTTGTCGCCGATACCGCCAATTTTGAAATGACCATCGCCGTCCAGCCGACGCCAGACAACCCGGCCACCGGCATGATCGTACCCTTGAGCGTCATGGAGACGCTGCGCGGTCTGGTGACGCCGTTCAAGGTAGGTACCTGAGGAACCCCGGCATGCAGAATTTCAAGGTCAGGGACCCGGATTTTGAGGCGCGGGTCAAAAAAAGCTTCGCCGCCCAGGGGATTATGGATCATATCGGTGCCCGCCTTCGCCGGGTCGAGCCGGGCTTTTGCGAGATCGAACTGCCCTATAGTGATGCCGTTTCCCAGCAACACGGTTTTTTCCACGGTGGCGTCATCGGCACCATCGCCGACAGCGCCGGCGGGTATGCCGCGTTTTCCCTGATGGATGCAAAAGACGGTATTTTGACCGTTGAATACAAATTGAACCTGATGGCGCCGGCCGATGGGGAGATGTTGATCGCCAGGGGAGAGGTCATCCGCTCCGGCATGACCCTAACCGTATGCCGGGCGGACGTGGGTATCATCAAGGACGGTCGGGAAACCCCGTGTGCGACCATGCAGCAAACGTTGATGCGGATTTCCGGCCGCGCCGATGTAACAGGGTGAAGGTGTAATGACGCCAACTGGGGGCCAAACCGGTATTGTTTTTGTACAGACTATCCTGCTTTGGTCCGGCGTTTTGATGGGCGCCGTGTCTGCGGGGCTGTGGATAGCAGACACCGGACCGGTACCGAAGATAAAGGGCTTGCGCCGCTGGCTGGCATCAAGCTGGGTCAGGCTTTCGATCACCGGGTGGCGGGAAATTCCTAAATTCATGAACGGGTGGTTGGCCGGAAAATTACAGACGCTGATCCGGTTCGGCTTTCAGGACGCGGACCAGGGCGTGGCTTTCGGTGGATTGATTTTTGCATTGCTGTTCGTCTTTGTTCCCGTCGCGGCGGCGATCAATTTTTTGTTCGGCGGATCGCCTTTTTTATTCTTCTATTACCTGTCGATACTGGGTGTTCTTGGGTTGCTTAATTTCGCCGGGGAATGGGAGCAGGCCAAAATCTTTAGCGGCCTGGCGGCAACCTACCTGGGCATTTCTCTATTCCTGATTATACCGCTCTATGTCCTTCACTCTTTTACCGAAGTTACCATCCGCAACGTTTTCTCTCACGCCGTCCTGAAAAGCGTTCTCGTTGCCGCTTTCTGGTATCTGGCGGCCTATGGCATTGGTCTGATGATAGACACCGCCCTCCGGTTTCGGGGAAAAAATCCGGGCCATGTTCCCTGGGCCCGGTTTGCGCATGTCTTTCTGGCGGCATTGCCCGTCGCCTATGTGCTGACCTTTATGGCATTGCTGGCCGGCCATCTGGCCGTCGGCGATCAAAGCCCGCTCCGGACATGGCAAATTATTCTTAGCAGTTCTTTTTTAACCGCCCTCAGCCTACCCGTTACCCTTTCCATCATGATACTCAGCGCGGCCCGGAAAATTCCCGGCGAAAAGGGCAGCGGCCTCGGGGGGACGTGGGCCTTTGGGCTAAGCCTGATGGCAGCGGCGATATTGTCTGTTCTTCTGGGCTACGGAATGCATGCCGGAACGGAACGCGCCGTTTCCTGGCAAGGGGCTGTGAACATCCTTTTAGGCTTGAAGGCTGACGGTGGCGGGGCTTATCTGGGCCCGGACTTCTGGGTCATGCGTTTGCCGTTCCTTCCCCTGGCTGGTTTTTGTTTTATTGCTGTCTTCGGCTTCATCTGCAAGATCGCCATTCCTGTGATTCGGAAGGTGGCTGGTAAAGGCATTTTGTTGCACAGACCTTTTCTTTGCTCGGCCCTGGCCTGCGGCGTATTGGGCATTTTGCTCGCCGGCGGGGGGATGCTTTTAGGGCCTAGTTGACGTTTACGTAAACGTTAACTAAAATAGGCCCGGCTTGAGAGAGGAAACCCCGATGATTCCAAATGACGTTCCGGGCCTTGATTTTTACCTCGGCGAGACCGCCGATATGTTGCGCAATTCGGTGCGCAGTTTTGCCGCCGACGAAATCGCGCCACGCGCTGCCGCCATTGACGAAAGCAACGATTTTCCCGCCGATCTGTGGAAAAAAATGGGCGACCTCGGGGTCTTGGGCATTACGGCGGACGAGGCCTATGGCGGCGCCGGTATGGGCTATATCGAACACGCCGTCGCCATGGAAGAAATCAGCCGCGCCTCGGCATCCGTGGGCCTTAGTTACGGCGCCCATTCGAATTTGACCGTCAACCAACTCCAGCGTTACGGAAACGACGATCAAAAGCAACGCTACTTGCCGAAACTGATCAGCGGTGATCATGTCGGGGCGCTGGCGATGAGCGAAACCGGCGCCGGGTCCGACGTTATCGGCATGACGCTTCGGGCCGAAAAGAAGGGGGCGCGCTATATCCTCAACGGCACCAAGATGTGGATCACCAACGGGCCGGACGCCGATACCCTGATCGTCTATGCCAAGACCGACCCCGATGCGGGGCCGAAGGGCATTTCCGCTTTTATCGTCGAGAAAACCTTCAAGGGCTTTTCGACCTCGCCGAAGCTCGACAAGCTCGGCATGCGGGGATCGAACACCGGCGAGCTGGTGTTCGAGGACTGTGAGGTGCCGGAAGAAAATTTGCTCGGGCAAGAGGGTGCAGGCGCATCGGTGTTGATGAGCGGCCTTGATATCGAGCGCGCCGTGCTGGCGGCCGGCCCCTTGGGCATCATGCAGGCCTGCCTGGACGTGGTGTTTCCCTATGTCCATGACCGAAAACAGTTCGGCAAACCCATCGGTGCGTTTCAATTGATGCAGGGCAAGCTGGCCGACATGTACACCACCATGAACGCATCCAAGGCCTATGTGTACGCCGTCGTCAGGGCCTGTGACGAAGGCGGCGCGGGAAACCCCCGGCTTCGCAAGGAAACCGCCGGGGCCATTCTTTTTGCCGCCGAAAAGGCCACCTGGATGGCGTCGGAAGCCATACAATGCCTGGGCGGCATGGGCTATATGAACGAGAGCCCGACAGGTCGCCTGCTGCGCGACGCCAAATTGTATGAGATCGGCGCCGGCACATCCGAAATCCGCCGCTGGCTGATCGGCCGGGAATTGTTCGAGGAAACGGGGTAACTAAAAAAATTGACACAATCTAAACATTATGACAATATCAAATGGTAGTTTCCATGAACTAAGGAATTAGCCATGTCAAAACTTTTGAGCAAAGAGCAAAAAAACGCCATGAAGCAATTGTGCGCCGGCATGAAAACCAAGTCGGATAAAATACGGACGCTTGGTAGCGCTGATTATACTCGGTCCGATATCGCCCGTTTTCTCGATATTCGTTATCAACACGTTCGCAACGTCTTGGAGCGGGCCAAGGAAAAGGAAGAAAAAAAACGGTCTCCTGAATTAGAGGAAGGTCCGCCGGAACAAATCTGGACACAGGTAGGGCCGGATGGCCGGGTCGTCGTTCCGGCAGCCTATCGCCAATTTCTGGGAATCGAGGAAGGCGGTCCCGTTCTCATGATGCTGGACAAGGAAGAAGTTAGATTGATTGGGCGCGATACCGCGATTGCGCGCGTGCAGGATATGGTCGCCAAATACGTGCCAGAAGGCGTGAGTCTGGTTGATGAGTTATTGGCCGAGCGGCGGCGTGAAGTAAAACGTGAAGAACAAGAAGAGGGTGTGGTGCGCGTGGAGAGGAAACATGGATAACATTGTCCTTGATGCGTCGGCGGCGCTGGCCGTTTTCAAACGCGAACCGGGCGATGATGTCGTGAAGGGCTATATCCCCGGCGCGTTGATGTCTGCGGTCAACGTCGCCGAGATAGTGGGCAAGCTTGCGGGCTCTGGGTTGACCGAGGTCGAAGTCCATGCCGCCATCTCCACTCTCGGCGTGGAGATCGTGAACTTCGACGAGGAACATGCATTTGCGACGGGAATGCTTGGTCTGCTAACCCGAAAGCATGGCCTTTCGCTTGCGGACCGGGCCTGCCTCAGCTTGGCGCGAATTCGACAGGTCGGCGCCCTGACGGCGGATAGGGTTTGGGCCGAATTGGATATTGGTGTCGACGTCGTACTCATTCGGTAGTGAGAGAGGATTTCTTGGTGACGTCGCATGCAAAGTTAACCCTTCCCGCCCTCGATCCGGAGAGGCTCGAGACGAAGCTCGGCACCACTTATCCGGCGCAGTTCAAAGAAGGTGTCGAGACGCGGCAAAAGCGCGTCATCGGCGACGCCCTGGGGCTGTCTCAGTACGGCGTCAACCTAATTTGCCTAGCCCCCGGTGTTATGTCATCGCAACGCCATTGCCACACCCACGAAGATGAATTTATCTATGTCCTGGAAGGCCAATTGACCCTGGTCACCGATGAGGGGGAACAGGAATTAGGCCCAGGAATGGTTGCCGGGTTTCCGGCAGCAACCGGCAACGGCCACCACTTGATCAACCGGGGAAACGGTGATGCCCAATACCTTGAAGTCGGCAGCCGCGACGGCGATGATGGTGTCGATTACCCGGACATCGATTTGATCCGTCGCAAGAAGGACGGCCAGCCCGCCTTCTTCCACAAAGATGCTACACCTTATGAGGAGACTTAAAATTGACTGAAGATCCTATCGTCATCGTCGGCGCGGCCCGGACCCCGATGGGTGGGTTCCAGGGTGATCTTAATGACGTCGCCGCGCCAGAGCTTGGCACCGTTGCCATCCGTGGTGCGCTGGAGCGCGCCGGTATTAACGCCGAAGACATCGATGAAGTGCTCATGGGCGTGGTGTTGCCCGCCGGCATGGGCCAGGCCCCGGCCCGTCAGGCATCGCGCGGCGCCGGCATTCCCGACGCTACGGGCTGCACGACGGTGAATAAAATGTGCGGGTCGGGCATGAAGGCGGCGATGTTGGCCCATGACGGCATCTTGGCCGGGTCGGCGTCGGTGATGGTTGCCGGTGGCATGGAAAGCATGTCGAACGCGCCTTATTTGCTGACCAAGGCCAGACAGGGCTACCGCATGGGCCATGGCGAGATTATGGACCATATGTTTCTCGACGGGTTGGAGGACGCCTACGACCGTGGCAAGCTGATGGGGTGTTATGCCGAGGATACGGCGACAAAATACCAGTTCACCCGCGACGCCCAGGATGATTTTGCCATCGAATCCCTGGCCCGCGCCAAGAGGGCGATCGAGGACGGCACGTTTGCGTCAGAGGTCGAGCCGGTCACGGTCAAGACGCGACGCGGGAAAACGGGGGGCGAAACTATTATTGAGCGCGACGAACAGCCGCTGAAGGCTAATATCGACAAAATCCGCGCCCTCAAACCGGCCTTTGACAAGGACGGCACGGTGACGGCGGCTAATTCCAGTTCCATTTCCGATGGCGGGGCAGCGTTGGTGCTGATGCGGCGCTCCGAAGCAGAAAAACGTGCACTTACACCTTTAGCCGTCATTCACGGACATTCAACCTTCGCGCAAGCCCCGGCGTGGTTCACGACCGCCCCTGTCGGGGCCGTTGAAAAATTACTGGCTGCTACGGGTTGGGACCGGCGTGACATCGATTTGTTCGAGATCAACGAGGCCTTCGCCGTCGTCACCATGGCCGCCATGCGCGACCTTGATATCCCCCATGACAAGGTCAACGTCCACGGCGGGGCCTGTGCGCTGGGCCATCCCGTCGGCGCGTCCGGCGCGCGGATCCTGGTGACGTTGTTGGCGGCGCTGGAAAAATATGACCTTAAAAAAGGCGTCGCCACGCTTTGCATCGGCGGCGGCGAAGCCACGGCCATGGCCGTCGAAAGGGTGACTTGATCATGAGCGATCCGATAAAATTCTATTTCGACCTGTCATCTCCGTACGGTTATTTTGCGGCCCAGAAGATCGACGCCATCGCTGCCGATTTTGACCGCGACGTCGTTTGGAAACCGATCATGCTGGGTGCGGCGATGCAGGTGACGGGCGGGCAGCCGTTGGCGACTATTCCGCTGAAGGGCGATTATTGCAAGCGCGACTGGGAACGCCTGGCCGTCTATATGGACGTTCCCTGGACCCTGCCGGACCCGTTCCCAATCGCCACCCTGGCCGCATCGCGGGCCTTTTACTGGCTGACGGACGACGATGAGGCGCTGGCTAAAAATTTCGCCATTGCCGCCTATGATAAATATTTCGGCCAAGGGGCGGATATTTCAGATGCTGCTGTCGTTGCCGATTTGGCCGCACCCCTGGGCGTTGATCGTGAGGCGCTGCTTGCCGCTATTCAGGAACCGGAAAATAAACAGCGCCTCAAAGACGAAACGCAAGCAGCACTGGATGCAGGGGTGTTCGGCTCGCCCTTCATCATCATCGATGGCGAGCAGTTCTGGGGCGCCGACCGTTTCTGGATGATCCGGCGCTGGTTGAAATCCGGTGGTTGGTAAAAAAGGATAATTAAAATGGCGATTAAGGGCGTTAAGACCATGGTCGACGAAGCCATGGCGGAAATCAAAACCATTAGCGTTGATGAGGCTATTCCCCTAATGGACGACGACAATCATGTCATCGTCGATATCCGCGACGTCCGGGAATTGGACCACGACGGCATGGTGCCGGGCGCCTTTCACGCTCCCAGGGGCATGCTGGAATTCTGGGTCGACCCGCAAAGCCCCTATCACAAGGACATCTTCGCATCGGGCAAGACGTTCGTTTTCTATTGCCGCTCGGGCTGGCGCTCGGCCCTGGCGACCAAGGCGGTACAGGATATGGGCCTTGCCCCCGTGTGCCACATCGAAGGCGGGTTCGGCGCCTGGATGGAAGCTGACGCCCCCATTGGCGAACGCCCGAAGAAAAAGAAATAACCCGGAATTACCATGGCCGTCCTGACAACCACCCTTGATACTAAATCCGCTTCCTTTGCCGCCAACAAGGCGGCGATGCAGGAGCAACTGGATGACCTTGGCAAAAAACTGGCGGAAATATCCGTAGGCGGCGGGGAAGAAGCCCGCAAAAAACACCAGGATCGGGGAAAGTTGCTGCCGAGAGAGCGCATCGAAAAACTGATCGACGACGGCACGCCATTTTTGGAGTTTTCCGCCTTCGCCGGATATTGCCTTTATCCTGACAAAGTACCGTCAGGCGGGATTATTACCGGGCTGGGGCGCATTAACGGCACGGAAGCGGTAATCCTGGCCAACGACGCCACCGTCAAGGGCGGGACGTATTATCCCATTACCGTCAAGAAACATCTCCGCGCCCAGGAAATCGCCCAGGAAAACAATTTGCCGTGTGTGTATCTGGTCGATTCCGGCGGTGCGTATCTGCCCGCCCAGGACGAGGTCTTTCCCGACAGGGAGCATTTCGGACGGATTTTCTACAATCAGGCTCGTATGTCGGCGGCCGGCATTCCCCAGGTCGCCGTCGTCATGGGCTCGTGCACGGCGGGCGGTGCCTATGTGCCTGCGATGTCGGACGAAAGTATTATTGTCAAAGAACAGGGCACCATTTTCCTCGGCGGCCCGCCGCTGGTGAAAGCGGCAACAGGGG